>CAZQQE010000015.1:0-16393 GCA_964595325.1 uncultured Thermoplasmatales archaeon
TTTTTATTGCCCAAAGCATTGCATTTCATGGAGTACAGAAATCCGAAACTCACGGTCGACGGCGTTGTCATGAAGGGCAGCAAAATCCTGCTCATAAAAAGAAAGAATGAGCCCTTCAAGGGCAAATGGGCGCTTCCCGGCGGGTTTGTGGAATACGGCGAGACGACGGAGGCGGCGGCGGTGCGGGAGGCGGCGGAGGAAACGGGGCTTGAGACAGATGTGGAAAAGCTGGTCGGGGTTTATTCGGACCCGAAAAGAGACCCCCGAGGACATACCGTTTCCGTTGCCTACATCCTCTCTGTTAAGGACGGTACGCCGGACAAACCAAAAGGAGGAGACGATGCCACGGAAGCAAAATTTTTTGATTTGAACGAGCTGCCGCCCCTTGCCTTCGACCATGACAGAATTATAAGAGATGCACTGCGTGTCATCCGCAATAAGATGTGAGGGACAGAAACCGCGCAATACAAGGAAAATTACCGGAATACACTACCACTGCCCGCAAAAATCATGGGTGGTCACAAAATTACTTCTACCACCTATTATATCCTTACTTTCCTACCTGTTTCATCCCGCTTCCATTTCCCGAAGTCATCCATTTTTGATAGAGTGGTGCTGCCAAAAACAGGGCCGTCTTTGCAGACACGGTAGCCGTTGATGTCGCACGAACCGCATATGCCCATCCCGCATTTCATATATCTCTCGAGGCTTGCCTGCATCGGGATGCTTTTTTTCATGCATATATCAAGCACCTTCTTCATCATTATTTCCGGCCCGCATGTGTAAACCGTATCGAATTCCCGCCCCTCCATGCCTTCGAATATATCCGTGACAAATCCTTTATGACCCATGGAGCCGTCGTCGGTGGAGATATGCAACTCAACATCCATGTTATCTATCTCATTTTCAAAGAGAAGGAGCGATGACGAACGGGCACCAAGTATGACCGTTTTATCTCCGTCTGCCATTTCTATCAAAGGAAAAAGAGGGGCTATGCCCGTGCCTCCCGCAATGAATAGAAGTTTGCCGCCATTCACGGAAAAGCCCTTTCCGTAAGGCCCTCTGATGCCTATTTTGTCTCCTGCCTTCATCCCATGCATCTTTTTTGTTACATTCCCCTTGGCTTCGACGGTAACAGCCTGTTTTCCCTGTATGGACGAGAGAGACATCGGAACTTCGCCGACACCCGGCACCCAGACCATGACGAACTGCCCGGGCTGTGCTTTCTCGCATTCGCTGTCGCTGAAATAAAAAGTTTTGTGGAGCGGCGTGTTCTCAACCACTTTTTCGATGGCATGAATGCGCATGGGCATAACTAAAGAATAAAAGATAGGTAAATATGCATTCCTATTCAAACAAAGCCCTGTATTCCGGTACAACGTCTGCGGTAAACTTCTTCATCCCTTCCGTTGTTTTATAATGAACCATCATCTCCTTTATAACACTGAAAGGAATCGTGGCAATGTCGATGCCCATCTCCGCCACCTCCCTCACCTGCCGGGCATTTCTTATGCTTGCCGCAATGACTTCCGTATCGAAATCGTAAGCGCAGTATATCATCGCGATGCTCTCTGCAAGCTCGACGCCGCTGTATATGCCGTTGTCGCCGAGTTCCACCCCCTGCGCCGCCTCCGCCTTTTTGACTGCCGAAGCACTGTGGTAGTCCGCCTTGCCGAACTCAACGCCCATTTTTGTTCTTATGTAGTCGTCTATCCGCCCGAGGAAGGGGCTTGCATAACTTGCGCCCGCCTTTGCAGCCATGAGAGCCTGCTCCGGCGACATGATGAGAGTTGCGTTTGTCGGGATGCCCTTGCCTTCAAGAGTTTTTATCGCCTTTATCCCCTCGAAATTTTCGTCCTGCTCGCTCATCGCAGTATTTATGGGAACTTTTATCACAACGTTGTTGTTCACCGGATTGAATTTTTTGTACAGGATTTCGCCTTCCTTTATGATTTCATCGGCTTTCGTTCCTTTGACCTCAAGACTCACAGGCCCGTCAACCGCACGGCATATTTTGCCGATGTAGTCTTCCATCGTGACCTCCTTCCCGCCTGCCTTCAATTTGTCAACCGCCTTTTTTATCAGGGAAGGGTTTGTCGTCACACCGTCAACAATTCCCCACGAATACGCCTCCTTTATCTCGTCTATATCTGCCGTATCTATGAATATTTTCATTTTCTCACCTTTACCATCTTTTTTGCAATTTTTGCTATGTTGTCGGCGGTCAAGCCGTATTTCTTTATGAGTTCCATCGCCTCCCCAGATTCACCGAACGTATCGTTGATGCCTATTCTCGTCATGGGCACGGGGTCCTCGCTCATGGCTCTTGAAACAGCGCCTCCCAGCCCCCCGATTACGGAATGTTCCTCGCACGTCACGATTGCTCCCGTCTCCTTTGCAGCCCTCATCACCTCTTTTTTGTCCATGGGCTTCACGGTGGGCATGTGGACAACCCTCGCCTCGATACCCTCCTTCTTCAGCAAATCATAAGCCCTCAATGCCTCCGCCGTCATGGTGCCCGTGGATATGATGGTAACGTCATTGCCTTTTCTCAGCACCTTTGCCTTTCCGACCTTGAATTTGTTGTGCCTGCTGAAAATCACAGGCGCATCTGCCCTCCCCATGCGAACGTAAAACGGGCCCGGAATGGATGCAATGGCGGGTATCACATCCTCGACCTCTATTGCATCCGCAGGTGCAATGACCCTCATGTTCGGCAGCACGCGCATCAACGCCATGTCCTCGAGCATCTGATGGCTGGCGCCGTCGCCGCCCACCGATATGCCGGCATGAGTCGCCACGATCTTCACGTTCAACTCCGGGTAAGCTATGGACTGCCGTATCTGGTCGTAGCAACGCCCCGTTGCAAACACGGCAAATGATGAGGCAAATGATACCTTCCCGCAGGTGGCAAGGCCCGCAGCCATGCCCATCATGTTTGCTTCCGATATCCCGCAGTCGAAAAATCTGTCGGGAAATATGGTGCCGAAACGCTTGGTTTTTGTCGAAAGTGCGAGGTCTGCATCAAGCACGACCACGTTCTCGTTCTCGTAGCCCAGCTTTATCAACGCCGAGCTGTACCCGTCCCTCAGATTTCTCATCTTGTCGGTGATTTTAGCACTAATCATTTAATTCCTCCTCCGCCTGATTCAGCTCGCTCATCGCCTTCACATACTGCTCGTCCGAAGGCGGCTTTCCGTGAAAGGACAGACTGCCTTCCATGAACGAAACACCCTTGCCCTTTATTGTATATGCAATTATAAGCGTAGGCTTGTCGTTTTTGTCAGCCTCGTGAATCGCATCCAGTATCTCCTCGATGTTGTGTCCGTCTATTTCTATGACATCCCAGCCGAAGGCGCGCCACCTCCACGGTATGGACTCCAGATTGAGTATTTCCTCGGTATGCCCGTCTATCTGCAGCCCGTTTCTATCGAGAATGGCTATCAGGTTGTCAAGCGAATGGTGGGATGCCGATGCAGCAGCCTCCCAAACCTGCCCCTCGTCCAGCTCCCCGTCCCCGAGCATGACAAATACACGGTAATCCTTTTTGTCCAGTTTCCCGGCAATCGCCATACCCACACCCACGCTCAAACCCTGCCCCAGCGAGCCTGTCGACATGTCCACCCCCGGAATCTTGTTCATGCACGGATGCCCCTGCAAAAAATGCCCTGTCTTGCGCAGATTTTTCAGCTCCCCGACGGGGAAGTACCCGGACATGGCAAGCGCCGCATACAGCGCAGGGCAGGCATGCCCCTTGGATAGTACGAATCTGTCTCTGTCCGGCCATCCCGGATTTTTCGGGTCGTGCCTCATCTCATGGAAATAAAGGCATGATATTATGTCCGCTATGGACAAACTCCCGCCCGGATGCCCGGAGCCCGCCCTGTAAATGGAATCGATAACATATTTTCTTATAAGAAGAGCCTTTCTCTGAAGGTCTTTTACCAGTTCTTTGTCATGCATCTTACATGGTAATATGCTTGGCATTATTTAATTTACTGCCAGACGGTATGGGGGTATTTATCTTACGAAACACTTATCCACATAATTTTCAAGCACTTTCATTATATCTTCAAATTCCGAAGGAGAGTAAGTTGTTTTATCGAGAAACTCTGGATTCAGAGTTTTTGACGGAACGAATTTCTGTAAGACATATGTCTTCGCCCCTTTTATCATCAATCCTACATCGAGTATATCCTTAGGGCTTAGCAATTCCTTAACAACAGTCGTCCTGAATTCATATTTTATGCTCGACCGCTTTATTAATTCCACTGATTCCTTTACATTGGCAAACATGTCCTCCGTCAAGATTCCGCCAACCGCCCTGTTGTAGCTCTCAAAATTCGGAGGGGCTTTTATATCCATTGCAATGTAATCGACCATCCCGTCGCCTATTAACTGTTTTATCATTTCAGGATTCGTACCGTTTGTATCCAACTTAACCTGAAAATCCCTTGCCTTCAATTTTTTTATAAATCCAATCAAATCTTTTTGTAAGGTCGGCTCACCGCCTGTTATCTCAACTGCATCTATAAGCTTCCTTTTTTTATCGAGATAGAAAAAAATTTTTTCTTCGTCCACTGTAGCAATGCCGTTTTTTTCCTGCAAAACCAGCTCGGGATTGTGGCAGAAAGGGCATCTGAAATTGCATCCTACTGTAAAGACAATGGAACATATTTTTCCCGGATAATCGATAAGACTCTGCCTCTGAAAGCCACCAATTAACATCCTTATGCCCCCGGAATAACTTTTTCTGGCATTACCACTTTATCGAATAACTCCCTCTCTTTGAATTCTTCCTGCTTGCCAGCATTCCACTGATCAACAGGTCTCAGATAGCCCACAACTCTCGAATAAACCTCGCATTTTGTCTTTGTCCCCTCCACCATACACTTCGGGCAGTACTGATGCCCGCCGAATATGTAACCATGCTTCGGGCATATGCTGAATGTTGGCGTTATCGTAAAGTAGGGCAGACTGTAATTGTGGCATACCTTTTTTACCAGATTTTTTATCGATTCCGATGACGGCTTGCTCTCCCCTAGGTAGATGTGAAATACTGTCCCTCCTGTATACTTTGTCTGCAGTGAATCCTGCAAATCTAATGCCTCAAACAAATCGTCCGTATAATTAACAGGAAGTAAACTTGAGTTTGTATAATACGGTTCTGCTCCATGCTTTCTAAAAGCAGTTTCGTTGGCCACCACTATATCCGGATATCTTTTTTTGTCTATCATTGCCAATCGGTATGATGCTCCCTCCGCAGGTGTTGCTTCGAGATTATATATATTTCCTGTTTCCTGCTGAAAGTCAGATAGCCTGCCTCTCATAAAATCAAGAATCCTTTCACCGAATTCCTTACCTTCAGCCTCCCCTATAGACTTCCCGATGAGATTAAGGATCGCTTCATTAAGACCGACCAACCCGATGGTCGAGAAATGATTTTGCCAGTAACATCCGAACCTCAACTTTATATTTCTCAGGTAAAACTTCGAATAGGGATACAGTCCACCCCCTGTCAATCCCTCGAGAACTTTCCTCTTTATTTCCAGACTTTCCTTTGCCAGACTCATCAAATTTTCCAGCCTGTAAAAGAAATCATCCTTGTCTTCTGACAGATAACCGAGCTTCGGCATGTTTATTGTGACGACACCGATACTTCCTGTTAGGGGATTGGCACCGAACAAGCCGCCACCCCTCTTTTTTAATTCCCTATTATCCAACCTCAAATGGCAGCACATTGACCTGACATCTTCTGGGCTTAAATCCGAGTTTATGAAATTTGAAAAATATGGAATGCCATACTTAGATACCATTTCCCATATATCTTCATAAACAGGATTCTCCCAGTCAAACTCTTTTGTTATATTGTAAGTCGGTATAGGAAACGTAAATACCCTGCCGCCCGCATCGCCTTCTTCCATGACTTCTGCAAATGCTTTGTTAAAAATTTCAACTTCCCTCTGGAACTCTCCATAAGTTTTATCCATTAATCTTCCGCCGATTATCACTGGCTCTTCCTCCATGAATTTCGGGATTTTCAAATCCATGGAAATATTTGTAAACGGCGTCTGGAATCCGACTCTCGTGGGAACATTGATATTGAACATAAATTCCTGCAAAGCTTGCTTTACTTCGCCGTAATCCAGATTATCGTAATATATGAAAGGTGCCAGATACGTATCAAAGTTTGAAAGAGCCTGTGCCCCGGCAGCTTCTCCCTGCATGGTATAAAAGAAATTCACAACCTGCCCCAATGCACTTCTAAAATGTTTTGCAGGCGCACTTTCAATCTTTCCTGCCACGCCTTTAAAGCCTGTGAGCAAAAGGTCGAGCAAATCCCAGCCGACACAGTACGGAGCAAGAAGGTCCAGATCATGAATGTGGAAATCTGCATTCAAATGGGCTTCTCTTATCTCGGGAGGATAAATTTCGTTAAGCCAATAAATTTTACTTATTTCAGAAGATATGTAGTGGTTCAAACCCTGCAACGAGTATGTCATATTGCTGTTTTCTCTGACCTGCCAGTCGATTTTCTTCAGATACTGCTTCACAATATCAACGCCTGCTTTATCTGATATCTCTCTTATCTTTGCATGCTGTTCCCTGTAAAGAATGTATGCCTTTGCCGTCCTGCTATACGGAGAAGTTATCAGAACATCTTCCACAACATCCTGTATTTGTTCCACCGTTGGGATTTCGCTTATAACCTGCTGTGCCAGATCCACTACTCTGAGCATTAACTTTTCGGCAATCTCTTTATTCAATTCTCCAGTTGCCTTCCCTGCTCTGGAAATGGCATCAGTAATTTTATCAGCATTGAATTCAACCATTCTCCCATCCCTCTTCCTTATTTTTTCAAACATCTGCTCACCGTCAAATTTTTTTTACAAATGTAAACAAAATTTTATAGATAAATGTTTCGTTTGGAAATAAATTGCTAAGACAAAAATTACTAAATAGTTCTTATGTTACCGCATTATGGATATTACCTCCGCCCTGTTGCCGATGGGCATCATCCCCGCACTTTTCATACTTTACATCACTCTTGAAGGTTATGAGGGTAAATTCAAGGAGCATTACATATTTCTCACATTCATCGGCGGCATAGCAATGGGCACGCTGGTATACTTCATGGAATTATGGTTTCTCAGTGTTTTCAACTACGGGGTATTCATTCAAGCAATAGATGTCATTCTGGTGGTTTCATTCATTTTTTCACTTTTTGAAAGTATTTCAAAGATGGTGGTTCTGAATCTGCCGAAGTTCCAGAAGGAGGAAGGCATCATATTATACGGCGCCTCCCTTGGCCTTGGATTTTCCTCACCTGTGGGGGTGATACTCATGAGAAATGTGCCCTCGCTGCTTTCGTTGCAGGGGGCATATGCTACCGTGATTTCTATATCCATTCTGTTCTTGAGCTGCTCCACCGCCATGTGGGTGGGAACGGGCATAAAAATGAGGCAGAAGGCGAAGTACCTTCTCATAGCTTCCCTGATAGGGCTTCCCGCATGGCCCTTCATATTTTTCAGGTTATCTGCATATACGGTGATAGCGGCTGTGATATACACAGCATACATATACGTGTACACAAGAAAGGCCGTACAACCGTACATGATGGGCAGAAAAGCCCTTAAAGATGCCAGAATAAAAAAACGGCTAAGGAAGTTTTAAATATACAGAATATCATTCTTTAAGTGCTGATAAGATGGCTGATGCAGATATTATTTACGGTAAGGATGCAGAGAAAATAAGAAATGATTTTAAGGAGATTTTATCAGAAATAGATTCCATAACACAGGGTTCCTACAAGGAGAAGGAGATACTCAAGAAAATCAGGGAGATGATTGACGTAGACCGAATAGAACGACTTTTCCAGATGCTTGATTCCATGGAGAAGAAGGCAAGGGAGGCGGACGAAAGGGCGATAAGCGCTTTCAGAGATATGGAAAAATATCGAAGAGAGCTGGAAAACGAACAAACACGACTTGAAAAGTTGTGGGATGCCTATAAGAAGCAGGAAGATGACATATCAAAGGAAAAGAAGGAGGCGGAGGACTGGAAAAATAAGTTCATGGAACAGGAAGGAGTTATTGGAGATTTAAAGAAAAAAGTGGAAGAACTGAAAGACCTCGAGGAGGACAGGGAAAAGCTGGAGAAACTTACAGGCGAGTTGAAGGAATATAAATCGGAAAAGGAAAAACTTCAGATGGAACTCGAGAGAGAGAAAGCATCAAAGGCGAGTCTGGAGAAGGAAGTTGAGGAACTCAGTGTATACCTGCCTTACAAGAAAGAAGCCGAAATGCTCAGAAAGAAGGTGGAGGAACTCGAGCCTCTGAAGGACTACGTTGTCTATAAAAAGAAATACGACGAAGTGGAAGAACTGTACAAAAAGGAGCAGGAACGGCTGGCGAAACTTTACAAAGTTTATGAGGATTTAAACAAAGAGCTGAAGGAGGCCAAGGCAAAACTCGATGGATGGGAGGAATGGTTCAGAAGCAACAGCGAATATGTCGAAAAGGCAGCGTATGCATTTAGCAAATTCAAACCTCCAGAAGGGCTGACGGATTAGTAAATATTTTATAAACCCTAGAGTTATATCGACGGATGCACTCAATAGCAGAGGGACTGGCGAAAAAGCAAAGAAAAATATCAGTTGCGGAATTTTTTGAGCGCAACAAGCAGATACTGGGTTTCGACACATCTACAAGAGCTTTGATAACCTCGGTCAAGGAGGCGGTCGATAATGCTCTGGATGCATGCGAGGAAGCGGGAATACTGCCGGACATATTCGTCGAGATAAAAAGCATAGACGATGACGAATATCTCATAGTGGTCGAGGATAACGGCCCCGGTATAGTCAGAAAGCAGATACCCCACGTATTTGCCCGTCTGCTGTACGGCTCGCGCTTCCATTCTCTCAAGCAGTCGAGAGGACAGCAGGGGATAGGAATTTCAGCGGCAGTGCTTTATTCCCAGCTTACAACGGGAAAGCCCACCGTAGTCACTTCCAAAATAGGAGAAGGCTTCCCTGCCCACAAATGCACGCTCATCATAGACACGAAGAAGAACCGCCCGGAGATACTCCACGATGAGATGACACACTGGGAAAAAGCAAGCGGGACGAGAATAGAACTGCCGATGGGCGGCGCGTATGTGAGGAACAGAAAACAGTCCGTATACGGCTATCTGAAGAGCACTGCCATAG
This sequence comes from uncultured Thermoplasmatales archaeon, assembly GCA_964595325.1. Classification (GTDB taxonomy): domain Archaea; phylum Thermoplasmatota; class E2; order UBA202; family DSCA01; genus VBQP01. The sequence continues at coordinate 9,209 of CAZQQE010000015.1, forward strand.
TAAATCCCCATGCACATATAACGTTCGTGGAGCCCAACGGAAATGTAAACATTTTTGAAAGAGCTACGGACAAACTGCCGCCCCAGCCCAGAGAGATAAAGCCCCACCCGTACGGCATGGAGCTCGGAACATTCATAAAAATGGCAAGGGAAACGAGCGCAAAGAAGCTTACCTCCTTTCTCTCAAGCGAATTTTCGTCCGTAAGCATACAGAAAGCAAAGAGCATAGTGGACATAGCAGGCCTTGAACCTTCAATCAATCCGAACAAACTCTCGCTTGAAGATGCAAAGAAAGTCATCAACGCATTCAAAAAGGTCAAGCTTATGGCGCCCCCCACCGACTGCCTCTCACCAATAGGTGAAATACTCATAAAAAGAGGGCTGAGAAAGGAGATGGATGCGCTGTCGCCGGAATTCATCTCCACGGACATGAGAAATCCGAGCGTGCACTCCGGCATTCCGTTTCTGGTGGAGACAGGCATAGTTTACGGCGGCAACCTGCCGTCAGAGGAAAGGGTTGAGATATTGAGATTCGCAAACCGTGTACCGTTGCTCTATCAGGAGGGCGACTGCGTAATAACGCGGGCCATAAAAAACATGGACTGGCGCCGCTACGGGCTGCAGCAGCGGGGAGGCAAGGGCATACCGTTCGGCCCTGCAATAATACTGGTTCATGTATCGTCGGTGAACATTCCGTTTACATCCGAATCCAAGGAGGCGATTGCCAACGTCGAGGAGATAGAGAAGGAAATAAAGCTGTCCCTCCAGCAGTGCGCCAGAAAGATGAAGAGCCATCTTTCGAAGAAGGAAAAGAAGGTTAAGACAAAGAATAAGTTCACACTCATATCTAAAATCCTGCCGGAAATAGCGGAGAAATCCTCGCAGGTGCTGGGAAAGCCCGTTCCGCCGATAGATGACGTGATAACGAAAATAATGAACATCGTGTGGATTGACGACGAGGTGAAGTACGAGGAAGGCAAGATAGTGAGCACCATTTACATAACGAACTACAAAAATAAGCCCCAGAGCTTCGAACTCTATGCTGCCATTCCCAACGAGGGGCTTATGGGCGGCGTAAAACCCGAGGCGGACGAGGTGAAAAGGGAGTATATAATGTGGAAAATAAAAGGAATAAGACCTGCAGAAAAAATCGAGTTGTCATTCCAGCTGCTCGGGCTGGGGAAGGGAGACTTCGATGAAAACAGTCTGTATGTAAGGGGCATTGACCCCGTGAACGTCATAGGAGCGGAAAAATGGGAGGGAAGTTAAAATGACAATGGCAGAAAGAAAGAAAGATGCTGTAAAAGAAATGCTGAAAATAGCCGAAGAGATATACAACGACTTAAAAAACTCGAGGATACCGGAATTGCAGGTTCCTTCGAGAACAAAGGCAAATATTGCATTTGACGAACACCACCGTGTGTGGAAATACGGTACCAACAAATCCACTCGCTCCGCCGTCTCGCTGGCAGGGGCATACATGCTCCTCCGCACCATATATACCATAGATTTCATCAAAAAAATGGTGGAGCAGAACAAATCATCAACTTTGAGGGAGATGTACTATATATCGGAGGGGTGGGGCGAGGGAAAATTCTCGACGCAGAGCGATTCGGATAGGCTTGCGGAAGACCTCGAGATACTCACCAAGAAACTCAGGGAGGATATGAGCCTGCGGCCGGAGGAGGACGGGGCGAGGGTTATGGGCGACATAGTTATAGAAGAGATAACGCGGAAGGGGGAAAAGAGGCGTATACATTGTCAGGACGATGTCGGGGACAGCGGCTATTCCATTCCATATAATGTGGAAAAGGAAAAGCTGAAGATCAAAGAGACGAACGCAAAAATTGTTATTGCCATAGAAACGGGCGGTATGTTTGACCGGCTGGTGGAAAACGGGTTTGACGAGAGAAGGAATGCCATACTTGTCCACCTCAAGGGACAGCCCGCCCGCTCGACGAGGAGATTCATAAAAAGGCTCAACGAGGAGAAAAAACTGCCTGTCATCGTTTTCACGGACGGCGACCCGTGGTCGTACCGCATATTCGCATCCGTTGCCTACGGTGCCATAAAGACGGCCCACATATCGGAATACCTTGCAACGCCGTCCGCCGAGTTTCTCGGAGTCACACCATCGGACATCCACAATTACGAGTTGCCGACCGACGATTTGACGAAGGAGGATATAGCAGCCCTTAACTCCGAACTTTCCGACCCGCGCTTCCACGACGAATTCTGGGAAAATGAAATCAAACTCCAGCTCAAAATGGGGAAGAAGTCGGAGCAGCAGGCGCTGGCGAAGTACGGTCTGGACTATGTAACGGACAAATATCTGCCGGAAAAACTTGCGGAAATGGGGTACGAGGTATAAATCATACGATTTTGATATGCATCACAGGGCTGTACCACCATAGATGGCCTCTCACTTCCTCGACGCCGTCCGTGCCGTTTATTTCCTCATGATATGATTCATCGATCCTTTCTTTAACTACTCTCAGATACGTATGCTCCTTTCCGTAAACCAGTGGGATGAAATAAATGCTATCTGCCTTTTCTCCTTTTAAACAATATAATTGCCATTGATGCAAAAAGCAGATACACTTCGAATCCGGGTATTCCCTTTTCTGCCTCAACTGTGATTGTCTTTGTTACGATGCTATGCGCGCCGTCATCATCTGTTACGGTCAGGGTAATATTGTAAATTCCGTCTCTGGAGTAAATGTGGGAGGTCCGATTTCCATATGACATATTTCCATCCCCAAAATCCCATGTATGATTGGCAATGAAACCATCCAAATCCGATGAGTTATCTGTAAAATTTATTATCATGCCGATTTTGACAGGTGATTCCGGCGAGTATATGAAATCAGCTGCCGGGTAGACATTATCTACTATTATACTCTGGGATTTCTTGCTGACAGCACCATCATCATCTGTCACGGTCAATACAACAGTATAGTTTCCATTGTCCGGGTATGAATGAACTGGATTTTCTTCATAACTTGTGTTCCCGTCTCCGAAATTCCACGTATGGTTAACAATGTGGCCATCATAATCAGTGGACAAATCTGTAAAAATTATATTCTCTATGTCTATTGGATTGGCGGGCAAATGGGAAAAATTTGCCTCCGGGGGCGAATTCACGTTTATGATTTTTGAAGTCATGCTGTTATCCCCGTCATCATCTGTGGCTGTCAATGTAACAACATACGTTCCACTGCCAGAGTATGTGTGTTCTGGATTTGGCTGGGTGGACGACAGAGAATCTCCAAAACTCCAGTTATATGAATCAATATATCCGTCGGTATCATGGCAATTGCTTTTGAAAAATATCGTATCACCCGGTTTCGGAGAGATAGGACTGAACGAAAAATCTACAAGCGGAGGTCTATTTTTCACTGTTATCTCTCTCCGTATCATGTCAACTGCGTTATTGTTATCCACAACCTTCAGAGTAACATTATAGTTGCCGTTATCATCCCATGAGTGCTCGGCCGTCGGATTGCCCCCGGATTCATCGCATATTCCATCACCATCCCAGTCCCACCCATAAAGAACTATAGCTCCATCGACATCGATCGAATTGCTGGCGTTAAATACGACTGCCGTATTTGTTTCCGGGGTGGTAGGATTCCAGCTGAAATTCGCCACGGGTATGCTGTTTACGGTTATCTTTTTTTCCGATGTGCCGAGCATGCCATCGTTGTCCACCACCCTTAACATCACATTGTACACGCCGTATTCGGCGTAAGTGTGGTACGGATTCTGTAAATAAGATTTGATTCCGTCTCCGAAATCCCACGTCCAGTTGACAATATCTCCGTCCGGGTCAAATGAAAAATCCGTGAAATTTACATATTCTGACTCATTTGGGATTGCAGGAATGAAATAGAAACCGGCATACGGACGTTTGAATACAATTTCGTGCATCTGTTCTCTGTTCGATGCGTTATCCGTTGAATTATAGTATATCGTATGGTTATCCGTCCGAGATACCGGAAAAGGATTGCTATAGACAGACCAACTACCGTTATCAATCCTGTACTCTGTTTTATTTACTCCCGAAGCACCATCTACCGATAGTAAAGATATGGATAAATTTTCATCCGATATTTTATACCGGATATTCGTAACAGGAGGATATTTATCGATTTTGAAGTAATTCTCATTCATTGTCTCTTCATTTCCAGCACAATCCACAGCATAATAGTCGAGAGAATACACCCCGCTTTCGGAGAGAATAACAACGCTGCTATTATTGCACGATCGCCAATCTCCGCTATTTATCCGGTAATAGATATGATATATGGATGAAATGCTATCATTAGCGCTCAACTCTATTGTGACATTACCAAGATACCAGTTGTTGAGTCCATCCGGTTCCTGCGGAACAACAGCAATTATGGATGAGGGAGGATTTTTGTCGATAGAGATATTTATTTTATGTATTGATTCGGCATTCCTTAGATAATCCACTGAATAAAAGTAGATGGTGAAGGTTCCTTCATCTGTGATATTAAACTCATCGGTATATCCTGACCAGTTCCCATCATTGATTTTATAGTATGTTTTATTCACTCCTGTTTCGTCGGTAGCATTCAGGCATACGGTTACATTCGAAATGTACCACCGATTCAACCCGTCCGGGGAGGGCGGATTCAATGTGCAATTTGTAACAGGTGGAACGTTTTCGAAGTCAATGGATTCCCCCATACCGTTGATATCCCCATCATCATCTTTTACTGAAAGAGTGATAGTGTAATTTCCACTTGAGGAGTATTCATGCACTGGATTCTTTGCATGGCTTATATTTCCGTCACCAAAATTCCATGTCCAGTTGGTGATAAAGCCGTCGCTGTCAAAAGACATATCTGTGAAACTTACCTGCAGGTAATTTTTTGAATAGGAAAAATTGGCATATGGGATGATATTGGATACGATGATATCCTGACTGATTTCATCTGAGCCATTATCATCGTCTCTTACGATGAGAACAACAGTATAGTTCCCGTTATTCACATATCTGTGCACTGGGTTTATTTCGTAACTTGTATTTCCGTCTCCAAAGTTCCACGTGTAGTTTACGATTACACCATCGAAGTCATATGACGAATCGTTGAACTGAATTGTATCCATGTCTGTCGGATGCAGGGGCGAATAGTAAAAATCAGCAATCGGAGGAATATTGAATACAATAATCTGCTTTGTGGTGCTGTTCCCGCCGCTTGAGTAATCTTTCACAAACAGAGTTACATTGTATGTGCTATCATCTGCATATCTGTGAACCGGATTTCTTTCATAACTTGTATTCCCATCTCCAAAATTCCATGTCCAGTTGTATATATCCCCGTTGCCGTCGGGATCAGTTGAGTTATCCCAAAACTGTATTGTATCTTTTGTTGATGGCATCTCCGGTGTCCAATAAAAGTCTGCGGCAGGAGGAGAACCGGATACATTTATGTGAGAGAAAATATCATCGGTTGCACCGTCATTGTCTGTTACAGCCAATCTAACTGTATACATTCCAACAACAGCATATTTATGGAATGGATTTTGTTCATAACTTGTATTTCCATCTCCGAAATCCCATGTATGGTTGACGATGATTCCATCAGGGTCATAACTCAAATCATTGAATTTTATTGTATCAGATGCTTTTGGATTTGGCGGGAAATATGAAAAATCGGCTATCGGCGGAATATTGGAAATCACTATTTGCTTTTGAATCGTACCGGCTGCGCCGTCATTATCGGTGACCGTAAGATTTACCTGGTACACTCCGTCATCTGCATACTGGTGTGTAGGATTTTGCTGGGTGGTTGTTGCTCCATCCCCGAATTCCCAGTACCATGAAATAATTGTCCCATCTGAATCGGTCGATGAATCTACAAAACGAATCATGTCCTGGGTGGTTGGTTGATTCGGGGAATAATAAAAATCTGCAACTGGAAGAATATTTGAAATATCGATGTTCTTGGAAATGCTGTCACTTGCGCCATCGTTATCGGTGACCGTAAGATTTACCTGATACGCCCCGTCATCTGCATACTGATGTGTAGGATTCTGTTGATAAGAAATGTTTCCGTCTCCAAACTTCCAGTACCATGAGGCAATGGAACCGTCACTATCGATTGACAAATCAGTAAAATGAACTGTATCCCTGTCTGTCGGATTTGACGGGGAATACGAAAAATCGGCTGTCGGAGGAACATTGCCGCTCTGCTGATAGTCGATATAGGCAACACTGTCTTCAATACTGCATTCCCCGTACTTTATCTTGAAATAACCGTTTAGACCCCACCCCGAGCCCCAGCTGTTCTTGCAAATCCAGTAGCCAGGGTTGTCGTTGTACCCGACGATTGCAATGCAGTGCCCACCCTTGTCAGCACCATATTGGTAATAATATACATCATCCGGCCACTTGCTGGTATTAGGGTAATCATAATAAAAATCGTCATAGACTTCGAAAGCCCCTACCAATGGGCCATAGTTCACGAGCGCATTTTTTATGTTATCCCTGCCGGAAACCCAGTTCCAGTCATTTATTTTCCATGCCCTGCTCTGCCAGTCCGAGCAAGTGCTGCTGCATGACATATTATAGGGGTGATACGGAAAACATGCCTCGTCCGGTGTTCCATAATTCTTGAGGTAATCCAGTGCATCGGATATATACCACCCTGCACACGAACCACCGCCGCAGAAGAGGAGATGTGCCTCCGACAAATCGGTGGCAGGGCCGCCTCTGACTTCTATCACCGATTCAAATGCCCCTATTGTCCCGAATGCAACACATGAACCACAGCTACCCTGATTTTTCACGCTTGTTACATAATTTGTACCGTTGACATTTCTCCAATCCCATGACGTGGGCGCCGTACCCAGCATCATCATCCTCACAGTATTGTTCGTTTCCTCCGGAAGACAGCCAAGTCCCCTTGGAGTGGGCGGTACCTCATTTCGGGCGTCCATATCGGAGATGGATACTATGATACCCGATAAGAGAAATGCACCAACCAAAGCGAAAAGTATTCTCATTGTAATGTAACAATTAAAAGGACATATAAAAGGCTTTTAGATTTTTATAAAGCTTGCATGCTCCCTCTCGCAGAATTAATAAATGCATGGATGTTAAAAAATCGTGGAATACCATACAAAGTACGATTTAATCGTGTACCATCTCGGGCAG
>CAZQQE010000016.1:0-4185 GCA_964595325.1 uncultured Thermoplasmatales archaeon
GGCGTATCGTTTCGTGGAGTTCTTCCCTTCTTTTCGTGCTGTGCTTTTTCGAGTCCTTGACTCCCATCTCTCTCAGCCGCCGCTCCCCCGCGCCGTCGGCGGCCCACACCCCCGCCACCACCATGGGCCCTATGACCGGCCCCCGCCCCGCCTCGTCTATGCCGCATATTGTCCTTCCCTCCTCCGCCCCGCCCCGCCTCATTTCATTTTCTGACATTTTATCTCCACCGATTTATCCTGCGCCGGCTCCCCTGCCAACCGGGATGCTTTGTCGTCATTTTCGAAAGGGCACGGAAAGCAGGGCACGGTCGGCTGATGTTGAATATGCATCGGGAGCACGGATTTAAATGCTCGGGGTTTTCATTGCCTTTATTCACAACTCTTATATAAATAACCATATTATTGCCTCTGATGGTAGATTTCACAGCCGTGGAGAGCAAATGGCAGAGAAAATGGTTTGACGCCAAGCTATACGAAGGTAAGAGAGGAACAGAAAAAGACGGAGATAAAAAATTTTTCATCCATTTTGCATATCCCGGAATTTCGGGCTATCTGCACGTCGGCCACATGCGGGGATTTGCTTATGCCGACATCATTGCCAGATATAAGAGAATGACGGGCTATAGCGTTTCCTTTCCCGCCGGTTTTCATGCCTCGGGATTGCCTGCCGTGAGTCTTGCGAAGAAGGTTGCAAGGAAGGAGCCGGGAATGCTGAAGTACCTTAAAGAGAATGGATGCCCCGATGAAGTGGTTGCCCGGCTGTCCGACCCGGTTGAGGTTGTAAAATATTTCAGCAAGGTTTATGTTGAGGACTACTGGAAGAAATTCGGTTTTTTTATTGACTATTCTCGCATCATGAATACGATATCCCCCGGATACAAAAAATTCATACAATGGCAGTTCCGTAAATTGAAGGAGAAGGGCCTGCTGGTGCAAAAGCCCCACTTCGCCCCTTTCTGCCCCAACTGCGGGCCTGTTGCCGTTGACAAATCCGAAACGGACATATCGGAGGGGGGAGATGCGGAAATTCTGGAATTCACGGTCATAAAATTTGAAATGGACGGTATGATTCTGCCGGCAGCCACTCTCAGACCGGAGACAATATTCGGCGTGACAAACATGTGGGTTAATCCCGACGTGGAGTATGTCATTGCAAGGGTGGGAGACGAGAAATGGGTTCTTTCAAGGCGGGGAAGCGAGAAGATAGCAGATCAGATTGACGGAGAAGTGGAAATAATCGGCACCATCATGGGCAAGGACATTGTCGGTAAAAAGTGCATAGTTCCCGTCGTGGGAAGGGAAGTGCCTGTTCTGCCCGCCACGTTCGCAGACCCGGACGTTGCTACGGGTATCGTCATGTCCGTTCCTGCCCACGCCCCTTACGACTACATAGCGTTGAGGGATTTAAATTCCGGAATAGAGCCGATAGTCATCATATCAGTCGGAGGCTACAAAATCCCTGCAAAAGAAGTTGTCGAGGAAATGGGAATAAAAAGCCAGAGGGAAAGGGAGGCGCTGGAGGAGGCGACCCAGAAGGTTTACAGGGAGGAGTTTCATAAAGGAGTTCTGAACGAAAATTGCGGGGAATATGCAGGCACAAAAATCTCTGAGATAAAGGATTCCGTGAAGAACAGGTTGATTGAGGACGGCAGGGCAATCGTTATGCGGGAATTCTCAAAGAGGGTTGTCTGCAGGTGCGGAAGGGACGTCGTGATAAAAATTGTTCCTGACCAGTGGTTCATCCGTTACAGCGATGAGGAGCTTACGGAAAAAAGCAAGGAGCATGCATCCACCATGAACATATATCCGGAGGAGTACAAACAGGAGCTGCCGAAAGTGCTGGACTGGTTTGGAGACAGAGCATGCATACGTCAGGGGGCGTGGCTCGGGACGGAATTCCCTTTCAAAAAAGGATGGATTATCGAGCCGATTTCAGACTCTACCCTTTACCCTGCCTATTTTGTCGTGTCAAAATATGTAAATGAGGGAAAGCTTTCACCTGACGAAATGAGCGACGAATTTTTTGATTACATCTTTCTCGGAAAAGGAAATGAGAAAAACGGACTATGGAAGCAAATCAGGGATGATTTTCTTTACTGGTATCCGGTTGACATAAATCTCGGAGGCAAAGAGCATAAGACCGTGCATTTTCCGGTTTTCATAATGAATCATGTTGCAATTATGGAGGAACGCCACCGACCGAAAGGCATATTTGTAAACTGGTGGATAACACAGAAAAGCGGGGAAAAGATATCGAAATCAAAGGGAGGAGCCGTGCCGATACCTGATGCGGCGACCCGCTACGGCGTGGATGCGATGCGCCTCTATTATTCCCATGTGGGTTCTCCGTTCGTGGATATAGAGTGGGACGGGAAGAAGGTGGAGAACTACAAGGGGAGGCTTATGAAGATATGGGGTTTGTACGAGCATATTTTGGGGATGAAAGGCACCGGGGAGGAGAGCATAGACGCATGGCTGGAAGCGACATTCGCCCAGAAAATGAAGGAGGTGAGGGAGGCGATGGACAGCTATGAATTGAGGAAGGCTGCAAATATAATATTTTTTGATTTGTACAATGCATTTCAGTGGTACATCAAGAGAGGGGGCAGGAGCGCCGTTGCAGCCGATATTATGAAAGACTGGATAAAGGTGATGTGCCCCTTCACGCCCCATATCGCAGAGGAGATGTGGGAAGGAATGGGCGGCAAGCCCTTTGTCTCCGAAATGCAGTTTCCGGAAAGGCAGGAGGTTGACCATGATGTTCTTGAAGGAGAAAGACTTCTTATGAAGACCGTGGAAGACATCGAAGAGATATTGAACGTCACGGGGATAAAGCCTTCGAAAATTTTTGTTTACACATCCCCTTCGTGGAAATGGAAGGTTGAAGAGAAGGCGGCGGAACTTGATGAAAACGGTAAACTCAGCATGTCAAATCTGATGAAAGAGTTGATGGGCGACGAAAGCATGAAGCCGTACGCAAAGCATGTGCCCAAATTTGCCCAGAAGGTTATGAATGACATATCGAGAGGAATGAAGCTGAAAAGGATTGACGAAGCAGGCTACCTGAAAAATGCAGATGCCTTTCTCAAAGAAGAGCTGGGTGCAGACGTAAGAATCTTCTCTGCGGATGAGGACTGTCCAGATCCGGGCAACAAAAAATTGAAGGCAGAGCCGCTGAGACCCGCCATATATGCCGAATGAATTCATGCACGGATTATTTCTCTTTATTCTTGTACCAAGAAACCATGTCATGCACGGTTGATTTCAAGTCATATTTTGGTTTGTACCCCAGTTCCTTTACGGCTTTTTCATGGCTTATGTTTCTTGTCGTGCCGAGAGATTTTACCCTGAATCTCGTGAGAGAAGGTTCTTTTCTTGAAAATGCCTCCGAGAAAAGGGAGGCTGCATAAGCCAGAGAATACGGCACATGTTTTTGCGGTGCTTTCACTTTCAATTCCTTGGCAATCTCCTCGAACAACTCTTTGATTGTGCACACGAAACTCACGACGTTGTATGTGCCGCCGTCCTTCTCAAGAGCTAGGCGAAGACATCTGGCGACATCTGCCGGATGGGCAATCGAAATGAGGTTTTCCCCGCTTCCGATATATGCCATCTTTCCCTGCTCGATTTTTGACAGTATGAGCATAGATGCCTTTGCCCCTGCGCCCAGAACCAGAGGAGGGCGGATGACGGAAATTTCCATATCCTCAAATTTTTTCAATGAAATTTCGGCATCAAGCTTTGATTTGTGATATGTGTTGAGCGGTTTTTTCGGGCTTTCCTCGGTTATTTTTTCCGATGTGTCGGGGAAGCCGTAGATTCCGGCGGAGCTTGTGAATACCATTCTGTGCACGCCTTTTTCCTCGCATGCTCTGGCAACGTTTCTCGTTCCCTCAACATTCGTATTGTAGATTTCCTCCTTTTTCCCCCAGTCGGTGGCATACGCTGCATTGTGAAACACGGCCTCAACGCCTTCAAGGGCAGGGATTATGGTCTTTACATCGGTTATATCCCCATGGGCAATCTCAGCCCCTTTGATGACGGCCGAGGGATTTCTCGTTAACACCCTGACCTCGTATCCGTGCCCGAGCAGCTCGTTAACAATATGCCTTCCTATGAATCCGCTTCCTCCCGTGACAAGAACTTTCATTGGATAAAAATGAAACGGATGTATTTAATGGCTGT
>CAZQQE010000016.1:4285-16236 GCA_964595325.1 uncultured Thermoplasmatales archaeon
CTGTTATTAACTATGCCACTCGAACGAGCGCTCTATTGCTCGCTTCCATCCGTTGTACAGCATTTGCCTTTTCTCCTCATCCATGCCGGGCTCAAAAACTCTGTCAACTTTTCTTTTTTCAATGATTTCCTCCTTTGACTTCCAGTAGCCGGATGCAAGTCCTGCGAGATAAGCTGCTCCCAGAGCCGTACCGTCAAGAATTTCCGGTCGTTCCACCCTTGTGTTCAGAACATCCGCCATGAATTGAAGCAGAAAGTTGTTGGCAGATGCGCCGCCGTCCGCTTTTATAGATGAAATTTTCAGACCCGTGTCAATCTCCATTGCAAGCAGAATATCCCTGCATCTGTAGACTATACCCTCCAGAACAGCCCTCACTATGTGTTCCCTCCCTGTTTTCCTGCTCAGCCCGACGGCAATGCCGCATGCATGGGGGTCCCAGTACGGCGATGACAGACCGGTGAACGCAGGAACGAAATAAACACCTTCCGTGCTTTCCACGGAACTCGCCATGGCATCGGTTTCCTTCACATCCCGTATAATGCCCACCTCCTTTAGCCATTGGACGGCGGAGCCCGTAGTGTTCATCATTCCCTCGAGCATGTATGTAACCCTGCCGTCAATGCTCCATGCAATGTGCGGCATGAGTTTATGCAGCGATGCCGGCGGCTTGCTCCCGACATTCATGTCTATGAAGCTTCCCGTGCCGTTCGTGCATTTCACCTCCCCGGGGTTGAAGCATCCTTCGGCAAACAGTGAAGCCTGCTGGTCTGCAACGGCGCTCCTTATGGGCACCTCCGCACCCAGAATTTTTTTATCTGCAATACCGAAATCTCCCGATGTATCCCTCACCTCGGGAAGTATGCTTTCCGGAATGCCGAACGTATCGAGAAAAAGTTTGCTCCATTTCAATGAGAATGAGTCAAAAATGCCGGTCGAGCTTGCGTTCGAAAAATCCGTTGCATGAACTCTGCCGTTTGTCAGATTCCATATGAGCCATGTGTCCATAGTCCCGAATAAAATTTCGCCGTTCATCGCCTTTTCTCTCGCCCCTTCGATGTTGTCGAGCATCCAGGCGGTGTGGGCAAGTGCCGAGGCAGGCGTGAAAGAGAGATTGGACGCCGCCACCAGAAGCGCCCCCGCGGATGTCATGCGCGCACCCTTCCATACTTTTGAAATGCCTCTGACAAATCTGCCGAGGGCTTTTATCATCCTTATTTTTCCTTTCCTGTCCATCTCCCTGCACAAATCAGATGTTCTCGTATCGTGCCACGTTATGGCGTTGTATATCGGTTTGCCTGTCTTTCGCTCCCACAGCAGATTCGTGGAGCGCTGTGTTGTAATTCCTATCGCTTCTATCTCGTCCGCCCTTATATTGCCGCTTGTCGCCTTTCTCATCACATCCTTGCATTTTTTCCAGACTTCCACGGCATCCTGCTCGCACCATCCCGTTTTCGGAAAAATCTGCTTTATCTCGTCATATGCATGCGAGACAACGCTGCCGTCGTGGTCAAAAATGATTGCACGTATGCCCGTCGTTCCTTCATCTATGGCCATTATGTACTTTTTATTTTTCATTTCCTCACCATGCTCCTCGATGCTATGACGTCAACGCCCGTACCGCAGATATTTTCGGCAATCACATCGCCGTAATCCACAGGAGCTTTGACTTTTATTTTTGAAAGAGTTCTGACGCATTTCTTTATCATGTCCTTGGGAATTTCATCCGTGCTTACGACCGGAAGCAGGGGGTGGACGCCGCCTTCTAAAAAGACGGTTGTTGTCAGCACCCTTTTCGGGTCGGTCACCTCGTGAACGGCATACTTCTTTCCTCTCGCACATTTGTTCCCGCTCACCTTTATTTCTCCGTTCTTTATCTCGACCGTCATCTCGCATCCTACGGGGCATTCTATGCATGTCAGCCTTTTGATTCCTTTTTCACCCATCTTCCTCCTCCTTCACATCGACCCTCAAACCCTTTGCTCCTTCGAGCAGCGACGAAGGCACATCCATCTTCACCATCTCCGGTGGCTTCACGACCGCTTCCTTCCTTTCAAAAATGCTTTTGCCGCCGGCTGACATAATGACGGTAACGTTCCTTGCCTCTTTTTTTACCCTGAAATAAAATGTTATGTTTTCCCGGCCGGAATCGGCAGAGTCGGCATCCGAGCCCGAGAAAAACTGCGGTACGACATATCTTACATTATCGCCGGCAACAACCTCGGTTCTTTCTCTCCCGCCGGAAAGCCCTTGCCGTGTTTCATTTCCTTGCCTCATTGCATATCTCCCGGCATACTCGCCCGCAATTTCTGAGGCAACGGTGACGTCATCGACAAGGTCATGGACATGGACGACATTTCCGCATGCGAATATTCCCGGAACGGAGGTTTCCATATGCTCATCCACATATGCCCCTCCGGTTCTTCCGTCCATGGCTATGCCGGCCTGCTTCGAAAGCTCGTTCTCGGGGATAAGCCCCACGGCAAGTATGAGGGTGTCGCACGGGACGAATCTCTCCGTTCCGCCTATAGGGTGCATGTTTCCGTCGACCTTTGAGACCGTGACACCTTCCACCCTCTCCTTTCCTTTGATGTCCGTAACGGTGTGGGAAAGGTGCAGAGGAATGCCGTAGTCATCGAGACACTGGGCAATGTTTCTCGTAAGCCCTCCGGGTTCCGGCATGATTTCGTAGACGCCCTCCACCTCCGCCCCCTCCAGCGTAAGGCGGCGTGCCATTATCAGCCCGACATCGCCGGAGCCGAGTATGACGACCCTGCTTCCGGGCATGACCCCGTCGATATTTATCAATCGCTGGGCGGTGCCGGCTGTATAGACTCCTGCAGGTCTTGTCCCCGGAATCAAAATCTGTGCCCTGCTTCTTTCCCTGCAACCCATGGCGAGAACAATCGCCTTTGCTCCTATTTCTTCCATGACGGACGGGCTTGCCACCACAATTTTTTTGCTTTTGCCTTCTATCTCAATGACCGAACTGTTGAGCATGACATCAATGCCCGCCTTTCTCACCTTGTCTATGAAATGATGGGCGTATTCCGGTCCCGTCATCATCTTTTTGAAAATGAAATTTCCGAATCCGTTGTGTATGCACTGCTGGAGGATGCCGCCGAGTTCGCTGTCTCTCTCGATGATTGTAACGTCCGCATATTCTGCCGCCGCCAGCGCCGCCGCCAGCCCCGCAGGGCCGCCTCCTATCACGGCCACATCAGTTTTCATTTTCGCCTCCCTTTTCATTCAGCAGACATTTCGCCTTTCCTACGAACAGGTTCGATTGCCTGCTGTTCTTCACTACCTCTTCCATCGGAATGCCTGTCTCTCTTGCAATGATGGCAGCAATGCGGGGCAGGCAGAAAGAGCCCTGGCACCTTCCCATTCCAGCCCTCGTTCTCCTCTTTATCGCATCAACGCTGATTGCGGCTATCGGTGAATGTATTGCATCCACCACCTCGCCTTCAGTTACCTGCTCGCATCTGCATACCACTTTCCCGTAGAGCGGATTTCTCTCTATCGCCTCCCTCTTTTCCTCGTTGCTCAATTCCCTGAAAATCAAGGGTTTTTCCCTGAACGGATTGAAATTTTCCTTCTCGACCATCTCGAGCCCTTCATCCTTCAGAATGCCCAGCACCATTTTTGCTATGGCGGGCGAGGCGGCAAGCCCCGGCGATTGTATCCCCGCGGCGTGGATGAAACCCTTAACCTTTCTGGACGGCTGTATGAAGAAATCCTCGGTGAATGTCGCCGCCCTCACTCCTGCAAAGTATGCAATGACCGCCTTTTTCGGGAAATCGGGGAGGAGGGGGGAGAAGTACTGGAAAATTTTCGATATGTCATCGGAAGTGACCGACGTATCCTCTTTTTCGGATAGCAAGTCCATGGTCGGTCCCCACTGGATATTGCCGTCAACGGTGAGCATGACGCCGCCGCCCTTGTAGTGCTCCATACGGGGAAACTTCAGCATGGACATGGAATGCTTGATGTAGCCGCCATATTCCCTGTCAAACAGCAGGGTCGAGCCCCTCTTCGGATGTATGGTGTATTCCCTCGCTCCTGCCATCTCGGCAACCTCGTCTGCAAAAAGCCCCGCCGCATTGACAACAAAGTCTGTTTCGATAGCACCCTTTGTCGTGATAACCGACTTTACCCTTCCGTTGTCAACGGCAATGTCCGTAACTTCTGTATTAAGCATGATTTCCACACCGTTCTGCATCGCATTTTCCGCAAGTGCGATTGCAAGGCAATAAGGGCATGTGAC
The DNA here is from genome assembly GCA_964595325.1 of uncultured Thermoplasmatales archaeon. Lineage (GTDB taxonomy): Archaea > Thermoplasmatota > E2 > UBA202 > DSCA01 > VBQP01. Next base: position 8,550 of record CAZQQE010000016.1, read on the forward strand.
GCCGTATGTGGGGGAGTACACGGCAGCCAGCGCTTTTTCAGTAACGTTACGTTCCTCTTTCAACAGTTCCTCACGGCTTACCATCTTCATGGGGATGCCCAACTTTTTTCCTCTTCTAAACACGATGAACGGAATAATCCTCCTTGAGATGAAGTTTGAGAGAAAAGAAGGGAGACGGTAATTCTCGAGGGTGTGTGTCGTCGTTATAATCCACATGCCGGACATTTCGTAAGGCACGTTCAGTTCTTTTGCCACCTTGCCGTACATCCGATGGCCTTCGACGCACAGCTTCTGCTTCAGTGTTCCCATCTTTTCGCCTATGCCCGTATGTACCATTGCGTTGTTGGCTTTTGTCGTCCCGGTCGCCACGTCCTCCGCCTTTTCAACGAGAACAACATTCAGATTATACCTTGAAAGCTCTCGGGCAATGAAACAGCCGATGACCCCCGCCCCGATGACAACCACGTCCGCCTTCCCTATTTTTTCCGTTTTGCCTTTCTTTTTATTTCTCTTTTTCATGCCGGGATAAGTGAGATTGTTAACAACGCCTCTCACTCCCTTTATTTTTCCGATTGACCTTCCGATGTCGACAAAATCTTTCATGGACGGGACGGAGCCTTGCAGGTATACAACTCCGTCCTCCACATTATATGATATGGTATCAGTTCCCTGCCGTCCGATAACCCTCTCAACCTTCTTTTCCAGACTCATTTCTCCCCCGACTCAAAATGTATCTGATACATGATATATTTTATTTCCCATGGACACTTTGCCGTATCAGGAGTATACAGGAATATCCAAAATCAAAAAATGCTTATATAATGTTTTTATTTCCCTCAACAGATGAACGACAACGAACCTCATCTGAACATAGGTAAAGGCGAGATACGCAAGGGGCTGGTGGAGTGCGCAGAGTTGGAAGACGGCAACCCGGTGACAATTCCATACTTTGTCATGAGGGGAACGAGAAAAAAGCCGGTGCTCTTGCTGGATGCAGCCATACACGGAGACGAGCTTAACGGCATAGAAGTAATAATGCGTATTTTCGAGAAAGTCGACCCATTGCAGCTCAAGGGAACGATACTTGCCGCCCCTATCGTGAACACGCTCGCTCTCCGAGCCAGAGACAGAACGGATAACGTTGACAAAAAAGATTTGAACCGTCTTTTCCCCGGAAAGAAGGACGGTACCGTGACGGAGAGAATAGCCTACCACTTCTTCAACAAATTTGTTAAAAAGGCAACGTTCGGGATAGACCTCCATACGGGAATGAAAGGTCATCTACTTGTCCCGCATCCACGAGTGAGGGTGTTCGGAGGCTCGTCTCCGCCACTCGAATACCCGCAGGCTCTGGGAACGGAAATAATATTTTACAACGAGGGAAAGGAGGGAATGCTCAATATCCAGGCGGAAAAGGCTGGCATACCCATTGTATGCTTCGAGATAGGGGAGGCGGGAAGGCTCGACGAGTATTACATAAACGAAGGATTCAAAGGAGTCATGAATTTCATGAAATACTTCGGCATGGTTGACGGTACTCCGGAAATACCTGAAAAGCAAATTCTCCTTAAGGATTACATGGAACTGCCTGCAAAGATAAGCGGCCTTTTCCATCCGAAAGTAAATGCGGGCGATGTCGTCAAAAAGAACCAGCTGGTGGGCATAATAAGCTCCCCGTTTTATAATGAACGATACCACGTGAAAGCGCCCGAAGACGGAGTCATAATAGGTATCCGGACGCAGCCGATTGTACGGCCGGGCACAACCGCCGCATGGTTCATGACATTCGACCAGGGTAAAATACTTCCTGCTTTGAAAAGGAGGGAAATAAACGAGAAAGCATCGCAGACGTTCTCGATGGTACAGAAGAAAGGGGTGGATTTGGGAAAGGATTTCAAACAATAGGGCTGTTCTTTCTCGTATGCTCCCATATTTTGTTTACAAGTGATGCCACCCGCTCCTCCGCCGCCCCGCCACCTTTGCCGTACCATCTTCGCACCACGTCGCCGCTTGTCTTCCTTTTCCTTATCCTCCTCCTGATTATGTTCATATAACGGGGCTTGCAGCCAAGAGTCTTCACACCTTTCTCTGCCTTTTCAACCCCGTTCATCAGATAATCCTTCACATCCACGAACTTTCCGTTCCATACGAACTCGCCCTTCAAAGATTTCTTTATTGCCTCTATCCGGTTTATCTCTATTTCTTTCAGCGACGGGAATTCCTGACGGCTCCATGTCTGGGCATATTTTAGCCTTCCTATGGTATATTCTATGAGTGCCATATTCTCCTTCATCGTGCACTGCATGGGATAAACGCGGTTCTCGACACGGAAAGGAATTTCGAATCTTATACGGGCGTCCTCATGCCGTTCCTTTATCATGCTATGCAGCGATGAGTCGTCTATGTACGGAAAAGAGGCAAGGTAATCGCCGTAATCCGACAGAGTTATCGGATATTTTTTGAGTTTAGGAAATCCGGCGTTGCCGCCGTCCGCTTGCTCGTAAAGCAGTAGCCTGCTCTCCTTGTAGTCGAGAACTTCCCCTGCCATGATGGGGCTGTTTGCCGAAAGAGCGATGTATTCAGGTATGGTGTACAGCAGTCGGTTGTATTTGTCCGCCACATCATCCGGAGATTTGCCCTGTATATGAAGATGAACGGACTGTATGCAGAGCGCAACGTGCTCGGCTTTTATTTTTTTGTTTCCCACTTTTATCGGTGGAAACTGGGAGCGCCATTCAGCCATCTTCCTTGCCCTTTCCGTGGGAGAAATCCATCGGTCGGAGAAGGCGGCGGGGTGGGGGTTGGAGCCCAGCAGAAGAAATATTGCTTCCTTCCCATATTCCTTTTCAGCAAGGTCGACAATGTTGCCTATAACGTCCATCAGATACTCCTCGATTTCTCTCAGTGCCTCTGTTGAATACTGACGGGGGAGCGTCCTTATTTCGAGCTGGGCCGCCCCTGCTTCCTCGCCGAACTCGAAATTGCGGTACATGCCGTTCAGTTTCGGGATGAGGGGCTGCGCCTCCATAGGCCTGCCCTCTGTGTCTGTGAGAACTCCTTCCAGCTCCAGCCCGAATACGTAATCTTCGGTGTGGTAGCCGTGGCTGTCCCATCTGTTAAGGTATTTCTTCAGGTCGTCCACCGTCTGGAGTTCCATACACTCACCCCGTTATTTTTTGCTTTCAGTTCTTTTCAAATCTGGAGGTTATCTCCGCATACCTCTTCATCTCCTCTTTGGAAATGGGAGCAACTTTTTTCAGCGCTTCTTCGAAATGCTTTGCCTTCACCTTGAGTCTCTTCAGTTTATCCTTTTCCATCGCTCCGCCCTTGTTTATGTGTTCCCGTATCGCAAGCATGACCGCTTCGTTGCATACTGCGGCAATGTCAGAGCCCGTGTATCCCTCAGTCTTATCTGCAAGCTTGTCAAGGTCAACATCCTTTGCAAGCGGCTTCTTCTTTGTATGTATGCGGAATATTTCCGTCCTTGCCTCTTTGTTGGGCAGAGTTACGTATATCCTCCGGTCAAATCTTCCGGGTCTCAGCAATGCAGGGTCGATAATGTCAGGGCGGTTGGTAGCGGCAATAACCGTTACATCCCTTAACTCCTCCAGTCCGTCCAGTTCCGTCAGAATCTGGCTTATAACCCTTTCCGTCACATGAGAATCGCTGGATATGCCTCTCGTCGGCGTTATCGCATCTATTTCATCAAAGAATATGACGCACGGGGCTGCCTGTCTTGCCTTCCTGAATGTTTCCCTTACGGCTTTCTCGCTCTCGCCTACCCATTTTGAGAGAAACTCGGGGCCTTTCACGCTTATGAAATTTGCCTCGCTCTCCGTGGCGACCGCCTTTGCGAGCATGGTTTTTCCTGTGCCCGGCGGACCGTAGAGCAATATGCCCTTCGGCGGGTTTGCGTTCATGTGGTAGAACACGTCTGCATATTTCAGAGGCCACTCGACGCTTTCCTTCAGCAACTGCTTTGCCTCTTCCAGACCTCCTATGTCATCCCAGTGAACGTTCGGACTTTCTACCACCACCTCTCTCATCGCCGACGGGCTCATGGACTTGAATGCCTCGTAGAAGTCCTTCTCCGTCACCTCTATTTTGTCAAGCACCTCTGCCGGTATGCTGTCCGCCTTCAAATCCACCTCGGGAAGTATGCGTCTCAATGCACGTATTGCCGCTTCCTTGCACAGCGCAGCGATGTCAGCACCCGAATAGCCGTGGGTTATGGCTGCAAATTTATCGAGGTCAACGTCTTTTGCAACGGGCATTCCCCTCGTATGGATTGTGAAGATTTCCCTTCTTCCTTTCTTGTCGGGTATGCCCACTTCTATTTCCCGGTCAAACCTTCCGGGGCGGCGGAGGGCGGGGTCGATGTCGTTCACACGATTGGTTGCGCCTATGACGACAACCTTTCCCCTCTCCTCAAGTCCGTCCATGAGAGAGAGGAGCTGGGCGACAACCCTGCGTTCGACATCTCCCTTCGTCTCCTCACGTTTCGGCGCTATGGAATCGATTTCGTCGATGAAGATGATTGACGGGGCGTTTTCCGAAGCTTCCTTGAATATGTTCCGCAGATTTTCCTCGCTCTGTCCGTAGTACTTGCTCATTATTTCGGGTCCGCTGAGCGTGAAGAAATTGGCGTTCGTTTCATTGGCAACAGCTTTTGCAATCAACGTTTTTCCTGTGCCGGGGGGGCCGTGAAGCAGCACCCCCTTGGGCGCCTCAACTCCTATCTTTTCGAACAGTTCGGGATATTTCAAAGGCAGTTCTATCATCTCCCTTACCTGCTTTACTATATCGGTTAAACCGCCTATATCTTCGTATGTTACGCGCGGTATCTTTGTCTCCAGTTCTTTGACGGGCTTATCGCTTATGGATACGGATGTTTCCATTCCTATTATTGCGGCTTCACCCACCGGCGAGAATTTTGTAACGGCAAGGTCTATTTTCCTGCCCATCACGTTCAATTCGATGATGTCTCCTTTGGTTACAACTCTGCCTTCCAGAATTCTGGAGAGGTATTCCTCGCCTCCTACTATTCTGAGTTCCTCAAGCGGTGCAAGAGTTACCTTCTCGGCGGCTTTTGCAGTTGCTTTTTTGATGGTAACGCTATCGTCTATTCCCGCACCGGCATTTCTCCTTATTGCCCCTTCTATCCTTATTATTCCCTTGCCGCTGTCTTCGGGATAGCCGGGCCAGAATAAACATGCTGTTCTTTTCTGTCCGGTTACAATGATAACGTCACCTGCAGTGAGCCCCATTTTCTCAGCAATTGCAGGGTCAACCCTTCCGATGCCTCTTCCGACATCTCTCGGTTTTGCCTCTGCCACTTTCAATGTTATATTTTCCATATTTTCCTTATTCATTTTTATCACCTCTTTTATTAATTATTTTCTTGATTATTATTTTATTTTATTTATTCATGTATTGCTTATATTACTTCTTACGCAAAGTTATGAGTAAGAGTGATGCAATTTTACAAATAAAGAAAGAGGGAGAGGTTTAGTTTATGCTTACCTTCTTTCCCTTCCTCTTCGGCTTTGCCTTCTTCAGTTCTATGTCCAGTATTCCGTTCTGATAGCTCGCCTTTGCCGAGTTTGCATCAACCTCGGATGGCAGTTCCACTTCTTTGTAGTATTTCCTGCTGTCCTTGTCCACTTTGATTGTCAGTGTATTCTCCGTCACTTCAAGGTCAATATCCTTCTTTTCCACGCCCGGTACCTCCGCGGTAACGCTTATGCTATCCTTGCCTTCTATCACATCCACCAGAGGTTCCCTGCTCTCCAGCTGCTGCGGCCCGGTGCCGCCTGTCTTCGGAACGTTGCCGAACTCCTCGAAGTGAGGTTTGCCGTCAGGGCCTACTCTGAGAGACCAGCCGTAGACGTAAGGACCGCCTTTCTCGGGGGAAGGAACCTTTCCGCTCATCGCATCTCTGAAAACACGGTTCATGTATTGCTGCGTTCTCCTGAACTGCTCCTCAAACTCATCGAATATGTCCGATGTGAATGATGGAAAGTCCCATCCGTGATGCCATTCATCGAAAAACCTTCCGAAGAAATCCTCGTCCTCTTTCTCATCTCTTTTTCTTATTTTTCTTACCATTTTCATCACCTCCTTTCAGGTATACTTTGCAAAACAGTATATCAGTTCTACTATAAATAGTTTTCGTTCATGATTTGAATGTTTTAGCTCACCGGAGGGGGAATATATGCAAATGTATTATTAAATAATTGCCACTTTACAGACATGGTAAACATGATAGCTCTGATATCACTGTTGCTCGTCGTGGTGTTTTCCATGCTTGTAGTTAGAATAGGGGCGGTTGCCCTGGAGATGACCGGCTTATCGAAGGAAACAGCGAGATTTCAGGCTCAGTCTGCCTTCTCAGGGGTAGGCTTCACCACATCTGAAGCAGAATACGTTGTTTCTCACCCCGTGAGAAGAAGGATTATCAGAATTCTCATATTTGTCGGGAGTGCCGGGGTGGTTTCCGCAATGGCAACGCTGCTTTTGACCTTTATCGGGCAGTCAAGGAAAGAAGCTACCTCGAGTCTGGCATGGCTTCTCATCGGGCTGTTCGTCATATATCTGTTCGCCCGTTCCAAGATAATTGACCGGGGGTTGAGGTGGCTCATCAGCAGGGCTCTGGAGAAATTCACGGGCTTGAAAGTCTATGACTACGAGCAGCTCCTTGGTCTCAGCAAAGGCTATTCTATAGGAAAGTTCAAAATCAGAAAAGGAAGCTGGATGGACGGGGAAAAATTGAAAAACCTAAGGTTTGATGAGGAAGGGGTCATCGCTCTGGCGATATACCGGAAAGTAGGAGATGAGGAAAGATATCTGGGTGCGCCCGCCGGGGACACGGAGTTGAAGGAAGGAGATGTCATAATATGCTATGGCCCAGACGAAACAATAAAAGGGCTCTCCTGCAGGCTTAAGGGGAAGAAAGGGAACGAACAGCACCTGCAGGCGGTGGAGAAGGAGAAAGTCAGAAGGGAATATCAGGAGATAGAATTCGAAGATGTTTCTGAGAAGTGAAAATTGTGAAACACGTGGCATTCAATGCAACAATATCCTTTCCTTCATGCTGCAGGAGTACATTCCTATTTTAAGCAGGGCATCAAGCCAAATGTGGTAAGCGTAATCTGCGTGAAATCCAATTTTTTCAATACCTTGTTTGCATTGCACAGCCCGAATCGATACCTTAATAAATCGTATCATATTAACTAAAATCCGGAAAAACCCGATAGCGGGGTGGGGTAGTCAGGAAAACCCGTCGGGCTCATATACCCCCTTTCTTAAGAAGAAAGGTGTTTCATCACCAAAGAAGGGGTTGAGGGACCCGAAGATCCGTGGTTCAAATCCACGCCCCGCTACTTTCATATTGGAGAATACCCTGAATTGGGGAAATTTTAGATAAAAATAAAAGCATGGATGAAATAGGGAAGAGCCCGGCATTAATTATCTCTGTTCGTGAATTGATTTATCTTTGCATTCGCCCCCTTCCTCCTTCTCTTTTTCTATCCTCTCTCTCCAGTAGGGCATGCCTCAAGCATGTTGTGTATGAATGCATCTATCACATTCTTTATTTTTCCATGGCTCCAGTTACAACACATATCCAAAGTCGCTGGAAGAAATCAATAGCAAGATGCCAGACAACTACGTCAAATGTTCGATAATG
>CAZQQE010000017.1:0-15212 GCA_964595325.1 uncultured Thermoplasmatales archaeon
CTGTCTTTTCGAATCTTTCAAGTTTCAATCGATCTATCGGCAGAGATGTTCTCTCTTCTGTTATAAGTTCTGCGAGAAGTCTTGCTACCATGGGGGACAGCATAAATCCATGACCCGAAAAACCGTTGCACTGAATGAATCCCTCGACCCCATCCACCCCACCGAGTATGGGCAGTGCGTCCGGCGTAACATCATAAAATCCCGTCCACTGCCTCAGCACATTTACGTACTTAAGCACGGGAGCATATCTTGTGAGGGTTCTTGACATGTGTTCCAGAAATGAAAGGGTTGGTTTTGTTTCATACCCTGTGACGGTTTCCGGCGGCGGTATGCCTCCGAGAACCTGCCCCTCCTCCTGCTGGCTGAAATAGATGCCGTCCTTGAATGAGATGACCATCGGGTCGAAAACATAATCCACCCGCTCCGTGACCATGATTTCTTTTTTATACGGAACGTTGGGAAGTTCCACACCCGCCATTCCAGCTATTTCCTTTGACCATGCACCCGCAGCATTGACAACCACGTCCGCTTTTACTGTTCCTTTATCGGTTCTGACACCCTTCACCTTCCCGTTTTCCACAATAATGTCCTTCACTTCCGTAAATTTGTATATCTTCGCCCCGTTTCTCTCGGCTGCACGTGCGTATGCATATGTTGTCTTGAAGGGGTCTGCATTCCCGTCCGTGGGGCAAAATGTCGCACCTATCGCGCCTATGCCTTCCGCATCGAGTATCGGAACGACCTCCAGCATCTCGTCCGGGCTGAGAATGTCAACATCAAGCCCCAGAGAGCGCTGCATGCTTACATTTTGCTCAGCCTGCTTCATGTCCTCCTCGTCATGGATTATTATGAGATAACCGCCCTGCTTCAGCCCTATGTCGCTTCCCAGTTCTTCGCTCAAATGCTCAAAAATTTTTACGCTCCTTATCGCAAGAGCCGCATTTTCTTTAGTAGACCATTGCTGGCGTATTCCCGCCCCGCATCTTCCGGTCGCACCTGATGCCAGATGGCTTCTTTCGATTACAGCGACGTCAACGCCTCTTCTGGAAAGTTCATACGAAAGGGCACATCCGTTTATGCCCCCGCCGACAATGACAACATCCGCCTTTTCAATCATCTTCACCACTCGCCAGTATGCCTAACGGTACGGGAACAACAGGCGGTCTGCTTGTCTGAAGTTCCACCTCGCTGACTTTTTTTCCGGTCTCCCTTGCAAGAATGCGCGCAGCCAGAGGGATGCACGTCCTTCCCTGACAAGGCCCCATGCCGAGCCTCAACACGTGCTTCAGCTCGTCAAGCGTCGTATAACCTTTTTTTATTGCCTCTACCACTTCTTCCTCGGTCACGTCCTCGCATCTGCATATGATTTTCTCCTCCTTCATTTCACCACCCTTATGTTTCTCACGACCATGGCAAGCTCCCTTTCGACACCTACGGTCACAAGAGACGTGCTGTCCTTTTTCCTTATCACCCTCACAACTTCGGCAGTGCCAACATCATTTCCCTCCCTGTCAAGCGCAATGGCAGTGTCGCCTTTCTCCGGCAGCGGCAGAAACTCGTACGGCATAGTTATCAGCGCCCTGCTCCCTTCCTTCTTCACCACGAAAATCGCCAGCCCGGGGCAGACGGCGGCGCATTGAGCGCAGGCGGTGCATCTATCATAATCCACAACCGGAGGAGAATTTATGCTTTCCATCGATATTGCGTTCACGGGGCAGGCATCGACACACGGATTGCACGGTATGTCCTGAACGCATTCGGTTATCGCAACCCCTCTTTCGAACTGTTCCTCGGACGGAATTCTTATCTCCTCAAGGCTTATCACGCCCGTTTTCTCATATTCCTTCATTCGACGCCTCCTGCAGTATTTTTTCTTTTGCCCTCCTAGCCTTGCTTCCGAACGGTCCCATTCTCATCTCTTCCAGCGTTCTCATGTATTCGTCCATGGCTTCCTTATCACCATCGTTTTTTTCGTGACCCAGAGACATGAAAGCCGAAAGACCTGCTATCTTCCCCTCAAGCATTGCGGTGGACGCCTCCTCTATTCCGGAAGAGTCACCTGCAACATATATGCCCTCCACCGAAGTTTCCATCTCCCGGTTATGAATGGCGACATGCCCCCCCGCCTCCGGGATGTACGCACGCCTGACTCCCGCCTGAAACAGCAGACGGGCCGACGGTGTCAACCCCACGGCAAGGCAAACGGTATCGCATTTCACGTCTTCCTCGCTCCCCTCGACTCAGTTCCAGTGCTTGTCCAGTTTTGAAACGATTGCCGCTTCGACCTTTCCGTCACCGTAGACCTCTTTTATGGAATGGGACGTGTATATGGGAACGCCATTCCTCCTCAATTTTGCGGCATGGACACTGTATCCCCCTATTTTCGGCATCGCCTCGACAACACGGTCGACCTCGACGCCTGCCTGCAACAGCTGGTACGAAACGATAAGGCCGACGTTGCCGGCACCCACCATAAGCACTTTATTGCCGGGCTTTATCCCGTAGACGTTCATGAGAGTCTGGACGCCTCCTGCGCCGTAGACCCCGGGCAAATCGTTTCCGGGAAATGAGAGCATGTTCTCCTGGGCACCGCATGCAAATATGACCTTTCTTGCCTTTATGTGATAAAGTTCGTTCTTCATCTTGCTGACGGCACCGAGCAAATGCCTCCCGCCGTCGAAGCCGTAATACCCGAAAACGCTCGTCCCCAGCAGGGTTTTCACGTCGCCGGCGGTAACAAGTCCCTTCAAATCGCTTTCGAGTTCTTCTGCAATTTTTATCCCCCTCGTTCCCGCCCTTTCCTTCCTTGAACCGAAAAATTTGTGGGTCTGCTTTATGAGCTGACCGCCCATCATCTGATTTTCGTCCACAATCAGAACGGAGCCACCCCGCCTGCCTGCCTCTATCGCCGCCGAAATGCCGGCAGGCCCCGCCCCCACAACAAGTATGTCCGTGGCGATAACTTCCTTCTTTCCTTCCGGAAATTCCGACGACGGAAGGTTTCTCTTATCGCTCTCCACCACCATGCCGTCCTCGACAGGAGTTATGCACGTCCTTATGTTCGGCACACCGTTCACACGCATGAGGCAGGACGAGCACTTGCCTATGCCGCAGAAAAATCCTCTCGGGCGGTTGTATTTCACGCTGTGGGAAAGAACTTTTACTCCGGCTGCGTGAAGAGCGGATGCTATTGTTTCACCCTCAAACGCCTTTATCTTATGCCCGTTGTAAAAGAAGGTTATCTCCCTTTGCCTATTGAATTGAAGTATCGGATGTTCCGTTATCCTCATTTTTTTTCACCAGCATTTTCTTTCAGAAACGTGGTCGTCCTCCTCTTGAATATCGCGATGTCCGGAATTTCCTTCCCGTCGTATTTGCTTTCCAGAGAACTTATCATTTCGAGGTAGGCAGTATACAACTTCTTTTTCTTCATGAGTTTTTCTGGCTTCATGATTTTTTTCGATGTTTCCGTGAAAAAAATATCTATCCACGGCTTGGCTTTTGGCATAGGATGGGTTGCATTGTACTCCATGTTGTGAGCCGCCGCAATGATTGCGCTGTCAACCATTTTTGTTCCGGCAGCAACGGATTTGAAAAGTCTTATAATATCTCTCTCCGGCACGTGAGGGCATTCCTCTTTGAGTTCCTCTAGCAGTTCTCTCGAAGTCTTGCTCATACTTATTATCTTCTTCCCTTCCTTATACTGGTTTTCCAGAATCGCCTCGACAGTTGCCATCCTGAAAGGTATACAAAAAAGTAATATATTATTTGCCCTCTCGGAAATCAAATCTCGCAAAATACTTATACAAAGTTTTAATGAAGGAACGTGAACGGAAAGGGCGTTGCAATTTCAATCGTTTTTCTCCTGCTTTTGTTACCAAGCATTCGCATCTCCTCGGCCGATGAATTCAGCAATTTCCCATTCCATCAGGAAATAAAAATTGACGTATCCGACGGCATGAACCAGCCCGTTGATATGCCTCTGCGATTTGCCCATCCGTGCTGGGCGGAAGATGAGAGGAACAGTTCCGTGAGGATTGTATATGATGACGGTTCGGGGAAAAAAGAGATTGAATCCCAGATTTACAATATTCACCATACCGACACGAACCACATTGATTCCTGCAATATCGTTTTCCTGCTCCATGGCAAAGGAAGGTATTATGTCTATTACAGTGACGAAAGAACATCGCCGCCTCGCTATCCCGACCACGTAAGCGTTTCGGACGGTTCGTATTACTATGAGCCCATTCCCGGCTATGCCATTCACATGAACTATTACCTGATAGAGCAGGACGGATATCCCGTATACGGCATAGGACAGGACGGTTCGTTTCTGGGAATAGACATGGCCCAGAAGGTGGTGAAGCAGCTAGACGGGAGAAAGGAGTTCAAAGTGTTCAACTGGGAGCAGGTCGCATCATTCGCATTTTTTTGGTATGGGGGAAAAGATGAAGGTACGGACGAAAAACTGATTTCGAAAAAAATAATGGTCGACGGCAATTTGATGGTAAGAGTAGGAATGACAAGCATGTCATCTGACGAAAAGGTGAGAACATCAGGTGTTTACACTTATTATTACTGCCCTTCGAAAGAAAAACGCCTCATGGAGGATGTGAAAGACGAGGCGCTGGAGGAATGCAGGATAAGCGGCATGGAGGAGGATGACGGGCTGTACACATATCTGCTGACGGTGAGATGCAGAAGCTCGTCGATACCGGATTTGAACTTCGGATACATTCCGCCCTACCTTCACGTCAATGCGGAGGACGGCACGGTACATGAATACAAGCTCGACCAGAATCCGGAGAACAGGTATGAGAACTGGATTCTTTCGCCCACCGATGACGTAGACCTCGGAAACAATCCGTGGTTCTCGATAGACGACGGCAAATCGGGAAAGGCACATGCATTGATATTCAAAAATACCAGCGTCAGCAGCTACCAGAGCGGCATACAGATTTCGGCAACGGAAAAACAGGAAATAAACATCCCGGGGCTGAAAGTGGACGGCATGGGAGTGAACGGGGGCAGGAATTCGTATGAAGCGGGAGGAGAGCACAGCCTTGTCATCCCGAAGGGGTTCACCGCAAAATTTTCCTCCGAGTTTTTTTCATCTCCCGACGGGGGCGTTGCGTCCGTTGAGAAAGAAGCAAACATGTACCACAGCCTCATTCCGTACAGGGCTGCCGGAGGCGGGGGCGGGGGCGGAAACGAAGAGCATGCCGAGAAATATTCCCTTACCGTTTTTCCCCATCTCGCTCCGTCGATACCATTCTCGTCGGCATTGTCGATAATCACGGGCAGAGAACTGCCGTCGTTGAGAGTGGAACTGTGGAAAAATGATACCCTTGTGGCATCTTCGGTGTGCAGCCGCCTGCCATTCATTTCCGGCTCCGGAGGCAGGATATCGTTCGACTTCAGAAATTTCACCGTCATGAAAAAAGCCGTGTTCCCTGATGTGAAGCAAGGAGACTATATCATAAAAGTTTTCAGAGGTATGTCCGGTTCCGGCGGGAAATACGTGGGGGCGAAGTTCGTTCACGTTGACGGGGATAAAAAGGTTCATGTGACATGCGGTTTTGAGGGTAAAGTCAAAATTAGCGTTTTTGACCAGAACGGAAACGGAATAGAAAATGCCTATGCATTTCTGGAAAAGGACGGTGAAGTATATTCCGGCAATATGACAGACGGGCAAGGAACGGCGGTCATCCGTGCGCCTTCGCCCTCCAGATATTTTCTGAAGGTTATGTACAAAGGCTTTCTCGTATACAATGAAAGTATTTTTCTCCCTACATTTTTTGACAGAAAGGCAAATGTAGAGATAAATGAACTGCATGTCACCGTCACCGACCGCCTGGGTTTTCCTCCCGGAGTGGAAATATATCCCTTCCTGACAAGCGATTCGATGGAGAAAAAAATTTCGATACGGGGGGATGAGATATCTCCCGGAGAATATGTGTTCGAAGGTCTGCCCTCCGCCGCCTACACCCTCCACATAAAATATCGGTCGTTTTATGTAAGCCGGGATGTGAGCCTTCCTGATGAGAATGACATTCATGTAACATTTCCGGCCGTTTACTCCCTGAAGGTATCCGCATTAAATTCCAGGGGGATGCGCATCGGCAGGATTGACATGACATTGAAAAGAGAAGGCATGACGGTTAAAGGCATGGAAATTCCGCCCGGCAGGTATACGGTGATGCTGGAAAACGGAAGAAAAACCGTGGGCGAGAGGGAAATTTCCGTCACGGGAGATACCGATATAAATATGGTGACGTCGGAACGGCCGTCGTTCCCGGCAATACTCTCTGCGATGATTGTAATCTTTGCAGCCCTTGCGATTTTCATAAAAAAGCCGTCTGCCGACCAGATTGTCATGATTGCAGTTATGGCGTTGCTCATGCTCTCCGTTCTTTACCCTTGGTGGCACATGGAGGGGAGGGGCGGGGGCATGAACGTTTACACCGATGTTTATCTCATTCCGGCGAAGATGGTCACCATGGGAAGGGCGGACGGATTCATCAACGGAGAGGTGGCATCGATGCCATCGATTTTCGGTGCAATGCTGAATTCCGTTGCAGTCTTAACCCTGCTCGCCGCCGCATCGGTTCCGGCATTCTTCATATTCAGACGGAGATGGATTGCCATCGCCATTGTCCTGACGGCACTTCTGGCAATAACCGTTTTTTCCTACGGAATGTCGCAGACAGGAGATGTCATGACAGGAAGTCTTTTAGGAAGCGGGAATATTTCTATCTCGATACCGGGAAGCGGCACATCCTCAATTCCATGCAGGTGGTCGCCTTCCGGGGGCTATTACATGGCGATTATTGCAGTGATTTTGCTGATTCTATACCTCGTAGCCGGAGGAAAGACTGCCATTCCCAAACTATTTGCCCGTTTTTCACGTTAATGCAAAAATTTGCTTCGGAGTTGGTAACGAAAATGGAAGTGCTTAAATAAACTGTGCAGATGCGTCTTCGATGGACGATGAAATTTGATTTGAAATGCAAATTTTCGCTCAGCAAGGAAATAAGCGGGGCGGACGAGTTTTTGAAAAATTTTGTTGAAAAAGCGAACAATGACATACTAAAGAGAGGGGCGGTCGACGGCGGAGGGGCGAGGATTGCAGAGTGGAATGCGGAAGGCGATGCCATAACGATGAGAATACTTTCGGAGGGAAACATAAGAAGCCATGAAGGTGCTGTCAGAATAAAGAAAGCGCTGAGCACGGAACTTGGCAGGGAATACAGAGTGGGCATCAGGGACATATATATCACGGATTATGTGATAAACATCGACCTCGAGCAGAAACCCCTCAAGGAGTTCAGCATACCTTTTGCAGAACTGAAAATAGACGGTAATGAAGCGGAGATGCGCATAAAAGACAAAGGAGAGGAATTTCTGAGGGAAAACTATATCGACAGGATGATGAACCTCGTGAGGGAAAAGGTGAAGGCGCAGTACTACGAAGGCAAAAAGGAATACTGGGAACTCATATGGAAATCGGATGAAAAGGAGCCGGTATGGAATGACGACCCGTCGGAGGAGATGCAGAAAGTCGGATGGATTTCCCCCGGCTCGACCAAGGGAAAATGGTTCTACCGTCCACCTGCTGCTGCCATAATGCGGGCGATGGAAAGAATTGCAATAGAGGAGGTCGTCCTGCCATTGGGATTCAGCGAGGTCATAGAGCCCATGCACGTTTCGCTGGACACGTGGCTCAGGACGGGGCATCTCGAGGGCATGCCGGGCGAGATATATTACATATGCGAGCCGGCGAGCAGGGATGAGAAGCAGTGGGAGCGGTTCATCGACCTTGTGAAAATCACGAAGGAAGTGCCGGAGGACGAGTTGATGAAAAATATCAAAGCACCGAAGGCAGGCGTATGCTATGCCCAATGCCCCAACATATACTTTTCATTTCTGGGAAAGACGATAGCGGACAGCTCTCTGCCGGTTCTGGTGTTCGAGAGAAAGGTTCCGTCTGACAGATACGAATCAGGCGGAAGACATGGGATAGAGAGAGTGGACGAATTTCACAGGGTGGAGATTGTCTACATCGGCACGAAGGAGCATTTGCTCGACCTAAGGGAAAAGCTCATCGAGAGGTACAAGCACGTTTTCAACGACATACTCGAACTCGAATGGAGGATGGCAAGGGTAACGCCTTTTTACATGCAGCAGGCAGGCATCGTGGGCACGGAAGAGGAAGCATCAAAGGGAACAATAGACTTCGAGGCATGGCTCCCGTATAGGGGCGATAGAAGCAAGGAGTGGCTAGAGTTCCAGAACATATCGATAGTCGGTGAGAAATACACGAAGGCGTTCAACATCAAGGGGCAGCGCAGCCAGCTGTGGTCGGGATGCAGCGGCGTGGGGCTGGAAAGATGGATGGTAGCATTTCTGTCGCAGAAGGGCATAGACCCGGAGAAATGGCCCCCCGGATTCAGAAAATACCTTCCGGAGCTACCGGGTATGCCGGAATTTTTGTGAAATATATGAAAAAATTATATACAGGGAGGTATTTATCCCAGAGTAAGAGATACGTAAAACTATGATATGGATAATAGCTGGTGTCATAATCACGATTTTTTTGATAGGCATTTCTGCTTTTTTTTCCGGTGCCGAGATGGCATTTGTTTCGGTCAGCAGGGCGACGGTAAGGGAAAAAGCGAAGAAGGGCAATAAAAAAGCAAAGGTGCTCGACAAATTGCTCAAAAATCCGGAAAACGTGGTAAGTTCAATAGTTGTAGGAAACAATCTTGTAAACATTTCCGCGTCGGTCATAGCTGGGTCGATTGCCACCGAGATTTTCGGAAACATAGGAATAGGTATAGCAACCGCAGTGATGACATTGCTCGTGGTCATATTCGGAGAGGTGACACCGAAAGCTTTCGGGATGAAGAATGAAAAAATGGCTTTGAAGATTGCAAAATCACTGTACATCATTACCAAAATATTCTATCCCGTGGCGGTTTTTTTGACTGTCGTTTCAAATGCCATAATAAAGGCTGCGGGGGGCAGAGAAAAGAAAAAGACGGCTGTGACGGAAGAAGAGATAAGGGCGATGCTCGAACTCGGCGAGGAGGACGGCACGATAAAGATGGATGAACGGGAAATGGTCAACGAAATTCTGGATTTTGACGAAACGAAGGTGTGGGAGGTAAAGGTTCCCCGCGAGGACATAGTATGCCTCAGCGAAAATGATACAATCGGCACACTCATCAAAAAATCCGTGGAGACGGGCTTTTCCAGATTTCCGGTTTACAGAGACAATATTGACGATATAGTTGGCATGGTGCATGTGAAGGACACTCTGGGGGTGGAAGACAAAAACATGCCCATAAAAGAGATACTAAGAGACATATTGAAGATAAGGGCGGGGATGAAGGCGGATGATGTTCTGAGGGAGATGCAGCGCAGAAAGATACATCTTGCCATACTTCAGGGAGATGACGGCAGTACGCTCGGTCTTGTTACTCTCGAAGATTTGATAGAAGAGGTTTTCGGGGAAATATCGGATGAGCACGACAAGGTGAAGCCATGAGGGTCGCATCCCTGCTGTCCGGAGGGAAGGATTCGCTTTATGCAACATATATTGCATTTCAGTACGGATGGGATGTAACACATGCCGTAACCGTCAAACCAAAAAAACTTTCGTGGATGTATCATACCGAAAATGTCCATCTGGCAGATTTTGTGGCGGATAGTATGGGCATCCCCCTCATACAGAAATACAGTGATGCGGAGAAGGAGGCAGAGTTGGATGATTTGAAGTCTGCGCTGCAAAGCATTGATATAGATGGTGTCATAAGCGGTGCAATAGCAAGCGAATATCAAAGAACGAGGATAGAAAAAGTTTGTCATGAACTCGGGATAAAATCATTCACTCCGTTGTGGCATAAGAATGAGGAGATGCTTCTCAACGAGATGACGGAGGCAGGCTTTGAAATAATCATCGTGGCGGTGGCGGCGGAGGGGCTGGGGGAGGGATGGCTGGGAAGGGTGCTGGACAAAGAATGCATCGAGGAACTGAGCGAAATCCGTGAGAAATACGGCATTAACATTTCGGGCGAGGGAGGAGAATACGAAACTTTTGTTGCCGACTGCCCTCTTTACCGCAAAAAACTGTCCATAGAGAAAGCGGAGGAAGTATGGAACGGCGGGCGGGGAGTTCTGAACATAAAGAAAGTCAGAATGGAAGATAAGAAATAAGCTGCTGAAGGCGATTGGCCGTGTTATTACTGGGCATTACAGCAACTCTTTCAACGTAGTCCGCTAAAACTGAAGATGCGGGTGCCGGGATTTGAACCCGAGTAATAGCCTCTTTGCGTTCCCTTTCTTTACGATGAAGCGCTTTCCCTTTGAAAGGGCTCATGGCAAGGCTATGTGATACCAGACTACACTACACCCGCTTTTACCGTGTAATGCATTTTTTATCCAAATACTTTGCGGCTTTATAAAAATTTGTCATTCTCTCTACCTCTGCCGATTCAAACGTTTTCACTCGACTTGCTTTTTTATGTTATTTGCAATTCCCTTTCCGATGTGCTTGACTCTTGCGATGGCTTCGATGCTCGCCTTCTTTAAGTCATTTGTGCTACGGAAACCTGCATTGTACAGTGCTCTTGCCCTCACCCTCCCTATGCCCCTGAGCTGCACGAGGTTCAGCAACTCTTCCTTGCATCCGTATTTCATGCGCACAATAAGCTTTGTCAGCACAGGCACGGAATCAAAATTGAATATTCTTGCCAGTTCCTGCATCGAATGAAGCAACCACTCTGCCGTCTCCACCTTGTTATGTATATCTCCGGGCCCAACCTGATATTTCTGCACTATGCCGTCCTCGCTCACCTCGTTTATCCAGTCCTCGAGCATGCTTGCGGTCTTTACCTCTGCCAGAAACCACTCGTAGTCAGGAGATGAAGGAGAAGGCACATCCAGCAGGAAATGTTTTTCATTCAATTTATCTTCTATCCAGCCTTCTTTCTCATCCTTTTTTGAAACATATATGCATCTCATGTCCGGGGTCGAGCATACGGCATGAAGATATGAAAATGCATCATCACCATTCTTGTCCGTTTCCTCTTCCGCCTCTGCCGCCCTTTTCCCCGCCTCCAGCGCCTCCCTTATCTTGAGGGCAGAAAGAGGGTCTATATACAATCCCGAGGTCTTCCTCCCGAACAGTGTTGCCTTCCATATGCTTTCTTTTGCAACAAATCCGTTCTCCTCGAGAAATGATATGATTTCCATCACCTTGTCTTCGGGAAGTGTCCCCATCTGGCGGGCATAGAATGTTCTCTGGAGGAAGTCCGTAATTTCGTCCCACGTCACGGCGAAGTCGGTTGCGATAAGCGCCAGAATGTGAATTCGAAGTGCGGGCTCACTGCCCAGCTTTGAATGTATGGGCTCCACGTCTGCCATGAGATAGTTATACATCAGCCTTTCTCTGTCCCTATCGTTCTTCGCTATAAGCACGGCTTCTCCCACGTCGTCGTAGCCGGGTCGCCCCGCCCTCCCCATCGCCTGCTTTATTTCCATTATGGGAATCGGAACCATGTACCCCTCTGCCCCCGAGTACCGCCACACATCCTTTATAATAACTCTTCTCGCAGGCGTGTTCACGCCGGCGGCAAGCGTCGGGGTGGCAACGATGCACTTCAATATGCCATTCTTGAAGTTGTCCTCTACCGCCTTTCTGTTGCTGTTGCTCAGCCCCGCATGATGAAATGCTACGCCGTTCTCCACACAGCCCGCAAGTTTTTCCGAAACTATGTTCTTCTCTCCTCCTGAAAGAATCTCCTGTTTTATTTTTTTGAGTTCATCCCTTTCGTCGCCGGTTATGAATGGAAAGACACTATCCTTCAGCGATTCCGCAAACATCTGGGCAGAGCGTCGGCTGTTCACGAATACTATGGCTTGTCCTCCATTACGAAGGACATCAACCACGAGGTCTCCCGCCTTCCCGCCCCCCCCGATTTCCTTCGTTTCTCCGTCGGTGAAGTATATGGTGTTTTTGTAAAGCACTCCTTCCTTCAAAGGCACGGGTCTCCATTCGGACTGAACGAGACGGGCATCGAGCCATTCCGCAACCTCCCCCGCATTCTTTATCGTGGCAGACAGCGCTATCACCTGTATTTCCGGGTTCATGAGCTGCAGCCTCGAGAGCACCATCTCAAGTGTCGGCCCTCTGGACGGGTCGTTTATCAGATGGATTTCATCGGAAACTACAATTTCCACCTCGTTTAGCCATGAAGCGCCGTGCCGGAGGAGTGAGTCCGCCTTTTCCGAAGTGCATATGACAATGTCATTTTTCGCAAGACGGCTTCCTTTATTGTCGAGGTCGCCGGTCGAAATGCCCACCTTTATGCCGAGCTTTCTAAAGGGCTGCAAATCCTCCCATTTTTCTGAAGCAAGGGCGCGCAACGGAACAATGTATATGCTCTTCTTTCCGCGGAGGGCAGCATCGAGAATGGCGAGATATGCTACCAGAGTTTTGCCGCTTGCGGTCGGGAAGGCAAGGACAGCATTGTCTCCGTTCAGCACGTACGGCAATGCCTCTGCCTGCGGCGGATACAACTTGTGTATGCCCTGTTCCTCGAACATTGCCTTTATTCTGCCGTCCACGGGAACATCATCCATGCTTTCCCATTCCATATTCAACAATGAAGCAGAGAATAAAATGTTTTATAACGTTTTGCAAATCGTAACTTCAAGATTCGAGCGGTTATACGCTGACATGGGAATGAGAAGGAGAAATCTGTGCTTCTTGCCGGCACGTAGAGCATTACGAAAACGGCTGTGTGTACGCATGGAAGCCTGTCCGTGCGGATATTGGTGCAGTAAATATTGTTCATCGGAATGCCTATTTTTCTTCTACGGAATTGCCGGCAGCATGGGCAATCCAAAATCTAATAAATGATGTCCCATTTATCAGGGGAAGATAAAATGAAAGTTAAGTTTGAATACGTCATAGACAAGGTTACCAAGCTGGAAAACGGGGAGGTGGAAATTCTGGCAACCGGCATATCCTCAGAGAACATAGCGATGCCCATAAATCCCGAGATGGAGATGCTCATGAACAGCATACCCCCCCAGATGAGGGAATTGATGAACCAGCAGCAGCGCATGTTTCAGGATATGCAGAAGCCCATGATAAAATTCCGCATCACAAGCGAGGAGTACGACAGCGGCAGGTGGAAGGTGGGGGATGCTGTCGAGGTGTCAATCGCCGAGAAGGATTTCTAAATCCACTTTATCACATCTGCCATCGGCTTTCTTATTGCCGCTTTGGGCGAATTTCCTGCGTACCCAAAAGCAATGCAGGCGGCCATATGGTAGCCCTCGGGCATGCCCATCTCCTCCATTATCTCGCTATTTTCTATGAATTTTGCAAAGCCGATCCAGCAGCTTCCCACCCCAAGAGAGCAAGCTGCAAGCATCATGTTTTGCGCTGCGCATGCACATGCTTCATCATTAAAAATGCCGTCAGCAGTAACTATGAAAACAACTGCAGGAGCATCATGGAAAACCATGTCTTTACTGGAAGAAGCCACAGCCTGAAAAAATAGAATCTCTCTGGGGTCGTCCAGTTCCTTGAACTTTTTTTTCCACTTTCTTTTATGCTCAAGCATTTTTCCTATCTGTTCCTTTGTTTTGTTCGAGAGACGGGTTATGGCATCGCGGTCTGTTACGACAATGAACTTCCATGGCTGGTGGTTCTCTGCGGAAGGAGCGTATCTGCCCGCAAGAATGATTTCTTCCATGACTTCCTTCGGCACCTCCCTATCCTCATAATTTCTTATGCTCCTCCTTGCCTTTATGCACTCAATGACTCCGTTTTCCATAAGATAAAACCCTGCGGGGATAAAAAGCCTGCCCATGTGCATAATTTTATAACCGGATTTATGATGTTACACGGATAAAATGAGAACATCTATCCAGAAAAAAATCCTTGTTTCATGCGCAATATTTTTGTTTGCGGTTTCGGCCATTGCCCCCGGTGCCGTGAGCATATCCACGGACGACAAAATACTTTATGTCGGCGGCTCCGGTCCGGGCAATTACACAACCATTCAGACAGCAATAAACAATGCAAGCGACGGCGATACCGTCTTTGTATACGACGATTCATCGCCCTACAACGAGCACATAACCATTGACAAATCAATCACGATTACAGGGGAAAACAGGGATACCACCGTCATCGACGGCGGAGTATCCGGCATCATCGTTTCAATTGATGCTGGGCATGTTGTTATGCACGGGTTTACAATACGCTCTGCAGGAGGCACGGGATCTATCGGAATAAGAATAAACTCCGGCAATGCCCGTATTTCCGGTATCATTGTTTCGAAGTATGATAAGGGTATAGATGTGCTTTCGGAACACAACATCATATCCGGTGTGGAAATCACCGACTGCAGTATGGGCATATATCTTGCATATACAGGCAACAACAACACCATATACGGAAGCACCCTATCCGGCAACAACGAAGGCATACACTTTGACGGTTCGGAGAACAATCTGGTCATATACAGCAACATATCCGACAACGATGAAGATATATGGATGGATTCGGGATACGGGAATTCCATAGTTCAGAACAATATAAACCATATGACGCTGTGGCACTCCCGCGACACGCAGGTGGAGGACAATAACTTCGTGGGCGGTTCGAATCATGCAACCTTCTTATTCAGCTTAAACGAATCTCCTTTTTCCCGGAACCAATGGAGCGGCAATTACTGGGGCAGCGCCGTCCCGATAAAAGTCATCGTCGGAAGATGGTGGATATTTCCGTGGCTGAACTTTGATTTCCAGCCTGCCGGAGCTTTGCACAAAATCGTGAGGCATCCCATTGCAATCATGAATACATCGATGGGAACCATGAAACTCGAGCTTTACGAGGACAAGATGCCTATTACCACCGAAAATTTCGTGAAGCTTTCGGATATCGGGTTCTACAACGGCCTTGTATTTCACCGCGTGATTGACAACTTCGTCATACAGGGCGGGGGCTATTATCCAGACGGAACATACAAGAAAAGTCCTTATGGACCAATCAAGCTTGAAACAAATCCAGAAGTGCAGCATGTCGACGGTGCAATATCGATGGCAAGAACGTCCGACCCGGACAGCGCGACAAGCCAGTTTTTCATATGCGACGGGGCACAGCATCGCCTTGACGGGCAGTATGCCGC
>CAZQQE010000018.1:0-15046 GCA_964595325.1 uncultured Thermoplasmatales archaeon
AGAAAGCGGAAAAACCGGGGAAAGATGCAATGAAACTCCACCCATTTTACAGGGGCAAAATCGAGATTTCTCCCAAATGTGTTATAAGGGATTTGAATGACTTCGGTATATGGTACACACCGGGTGTGGCGGAGCCGTGCAGGGATATCGTAAAAAATCCCGATAAGGTTTTCGAGCATACCAACAAGGCGAATTTTGTCGCAGTAATAAGCGACGGTACAAGAGTGCTGGGGCTTGGTGACATAGGTCCGCATGCCGGGCTGCCCGTCATGGAGGGCAAGGCATTGCTTTTCAAATACCTCGGGGGCGTTGATGCATTCCCCATCATGATAAATACGAAAGACCCCGACGAGTTCATAGAAACGGTAAAGAGAATAACGCCTACATTCGGAGGGATAAATCTCGAAGACATCTCCTCCCCCAAGTGCTTTTACATACTCGAAAGACTCAGAGAGGAGGTCGAAATACCCGTATGGCATGATGACCAGCAGGGCACGGCTGCCATAACTCTCGCAGGAATCATCAACGGTCTGAAAATAGTGGGTAAGAGCATGAGCGATGCAACATTCGCAATAATAGGTGTCGGTGCCGCCAATACATGCCTTATCCGTACGCTCATAAAGGCCGGTGTGCCTGCCAGAAACATTCTTGCCGTTGACTCGAAGGGTATACTCGGTCCCGACAGGGCTGATATAGAATCCCTCAAGGAAAAGAATCCGTACAAATATGATATAGCGATGAAAACAAACGGAGAGGGGAAGCAGGGAGGCATAGCGGAAGCGCTGAAAGGGGCGGATGTGTGCATAGCGGCCTCAAAGCCCGGACCCGGAACCATAAAGAAGGAATGGGCTGCCGGGATGAACGACGATGCAATTATGATTGCCGCCGCCAACCCCGTGCCCGAGATATGGCCGTGGGAGGCGAAGGAGGCGGGCGTGCGCATCTTCGGAACGGGCAGAAGCGACTTCCCCAATCAGGTTAACAACAGCCTCGGTTTCCCGGGCATTTTTCGGGGGACGCTGGACGTCATGGCAAAAACGATTACGGATGAGATGCACATTGCGGCGGCATACGCCATAGCCGAGGTTGCGGAGAGAAAAGGGCTGAGCGACGAGAATATCGTTCCGACGATGGACGACTGGGAGGTTTTCCCGTACGAAGCCACTGCGGTCGCAATGAAGGCGATAGAGCAGGGAATCGCAAGGAAAAAACCGAGCAGGCAGGAAATTTATGAAGGTGCAGAGAAAAAAATAAGGAAGGCAAGGGAACAGACGAAGTATCTCATGAAAGACGGATTCATTCCCCCAGCTCCGGAGTGAAATGAAAATCGAGGAAAACCTCGAGGAAATAGAGGAGATTGTGCGGCAACTTAAAGCGATGAATGAATCGGTACCTATTGTCGTCGAGGGAGAGAAGGACGTTGATGCACTTCGCAGTCTGGGAATGAAAGGGGAAATTCTGACGCTCCACTCCGGAAAAGGTATTGTTGACTTCTGTGACATGATTGCGTCCGAATATGTCGAAATCATAATTCTGACAGACTGGGACAAGAAGGGCGGGAGACTTTCCAGTGCAATAGAACAGAATCTGGAGGGGAGGACAAAATGTATCCTTGATTTCAGGGCAATGCTTGCCCGAAGCATGTCGGTGAGGGATATCGAGAGCATACCTTCCTATATAAAGCATGTTAAGATAAAAATAGAGAAGGGAAAGCACAATTAGCATCAAAAGATTTAAAGACAATATATTCCATTATAAGCCCGTCGGGTATGAAAAAATGAACGGGAAGATAATTGCAGTATGTATGGCTTCCGCCATGGTTATACTTTCATTTTCACCTGCCTCCGGTGACGAAAAGGTGGCGAGAGATTCCATAGAGGACATGATTCAACAAATCAACGAGTCGGCCCTGAAAAAGTGCGTTCAGACAATACAGGACTTCGGTCCGCATCCTACCGGCTCAAAAGCATGTGATAACGTGAGGGATTACATTTACGGGGAGCTGAAAAGCATGAACCTTTCCGTGAGATACGACAACTGGAGTTTAAAAGGGCGAAGCGGGAAGAACATCGAGGGGACTCTGCCGGGAAGGGGCTCTCACGGCGGGATTGTCATTGTATGCGCTCACTACGACAGCGTGCTGGTTTCGCCCGGCGCAGACGACGACGGCTCGGGTGTTTCCGCAGTTCTTTCAATCGCCGGAGTTATGAGTCGCTACACATTCAATTCAACCGTAAAGTTCGTTCTGTTTTCCGGTGAGGAACAGGGCAGGCTGGGCAGCCGTGAGTACGCAAAGGAGGCATACGAAAGAGGAGATAACATCATCGGAGTTGTTGCCCTAGACGGTATCGGATATGCTGTTTCGTCCGAAGATGGAAGCAGGGTGAAGAATCTTGTGGACAACGAATCTTCATGGATAGCAGACGCCAGCCGGGGAATCAATGATTTGTACGGCAGGTATATCGGTCTCGGCATAGTGCGCCTCCCCAATGAGCCGATAAGCGACCACCAGTCATTTCTGGATTACGGCTATGATGCCAGCTATTTTCTGGAATATACGCTTGACCCGTACTATCACACCTCGGAGGATAAAATTGAGTACATGAACTTCACGTATCTGATGAAAATAAGCAGGCTGGCAATCGGCACGCTGGCTTACATGGCAAATTCGAACCATGCTATTTCCGAAGATGATTTGAAGATAAAAGCAAAAGGAACCGTCCTGTCATATCCTTCGCAGCTGACCGTAAGAATCGAAAACAGCATGTACGAGGAAGACACCGCAAATCTCACGATAAGGATAGGAATGAGAAACATTTTTACCGGGGAATATGTGAAAGGACCGTACAACACCACGTGCGACTGGACTTTTTCAAAAGAAGTCGGGGAATACTGGGAATTCAAAATCGCATCCCGTTCTTACAGTCTCCAATTTTTTGTGCTGGATGTAAGCGTCGAGGGTTTCAATGACGATATCGGGCTTCACAAGGAGATGGCTACATTCGGAGTGGCGTTCTCCGCATTTATAGTACTGCTTCCTGCACGTGCTTAAACTGAGTTTATCGAGAAAAATCACTCCATTTCAGCACGGGATTTCGGGCGGCACGGGCTTCGTCAACCCTGCCTATGGGCGCATTGGAAGGGGCGTTTCTCACGACTTCTGCGTCCTCCTCCGCTATTTTATTCATGATTTCCGCATATCTGTCAAGCGTTTCCATGCTCTCGCTCTCCGTCGGCTCTATCATCATTGCCTCCTCCACAATCATTGGGAAGTATATTGTGGGGGGATGCACACCGTAATCGAGCAACCGTTTTGCCACGTCAAGCGCCCTTACTCCTTTTTCCTTCAGATTTTTTGCGGATATTGCGAATTCGTGCATTCTTCTCCCGCCGAATGGGAGTGAGTAATGCCCCAGCAGCTTCGACATCAAATAATTCGAGTTCAGCACCGCCCTTTCCGTCGCCTCCTTCAGCCCGTCCGAACCTTTCATCATGATGTATGCATAAGCCCTCAGCAACACGGGAAAATTGCCGTAGAAATTGGAAACTTTGCCTATCGAATGCTCCCTTTCGTAATCGAGATGATACGTTCCCTGCCTATTGCCTTCAACGATGCGGGGCACGGGCAAAAACTTTTCCAGCTCTGCCTTTACTCCGACGGGCCCCGCCCCCGGCCCCCCGCCGCCGTGGGGTGTCGCAAACGTTTTATGCAGATTGAGATGGACGATATCGAATCCCATGTCCCCGGGACGGGCTTTTCCCATTATCGCATTCATGTTGGCGCCGTCGTAATACAGGAGCGCTCCGACTTTTTTGACCTCCTTCGAAATCTCGAGTATGTCCTTTTCGAATATGCCCAGCGTGTTGGGATTGGTGAGCATGAACGCAGCCGTATTTTCGGACAGCACCTCACGCAACGCATCCATGTCAACCCTGCCGTCCTTTGAAGGAATTTCCACGACCTCGAAGCCCGCCATTCTGGCAGATGCGGGATTCGTTCCGTGAGCCGAGTCGGGCAGAATGACCTCTCTGCGCTTCTCTCCTTCGCCATTGTATTCATGGTATGCCCTGACCGTCAGCATGCCCGTGAACTCGCCGTGGGCGCCTGCGATTGGCTGGAATGTGAAGGCGTCCATGCCCGTTATTTCGCACAGCGATTTTTCCAGTTTGTACATTATCTCGAGGGAGCCCTGCACCGTGGATTCATGCTGGTAAGGATGGATATGCTCAACTTTATCGCTTTTTGCCACTTCTTCCAGCAATTTTGGATTGTACTTCATCGTGCACGAGCCCAGCGGATAGATGCCCGTGTCAACGCCGTAATTCATCTGGCTGAGATGGATGAAATGTCTTACAACGCTTCTTTCGCTCAGTGACGGAAGGTTGAGTTCACTCCGCTTTATCTTATCCGGAAGACGTGCTTTTCCTGTAACGAGGGTTTTCCTTTCCTCCATCTCGTTCAGCAGGGGCTCGTCGTAGTTAGCCATTCTATACATGCTTTCCCTCCAGTATGCCCTTTGTTATTTCGACCATTCTGTTTATCGTATCGGTGGAATGCATCTCGGTGACTCCGTAAAGCAGTGCATTTTTCAATTCGGGGAACTGCCCTTCCAGCATAAGCGCCCCATGTATGCCTTCCTCGAGAAGTTTTTTGTTCATTTCATTTGCATCAACCGGCGGTACGGCGACAAACTCGTTGAAGAATTCTCCGTCGAACGGCAGGTCAAAGCCTATGGATGACAACCTATCTGCAGCATATCTTGCCCTCTCCATGTTCTCAACCGCCAGATTTCTAAGCCCGTCTCTTCCCATGACCGCAACGTATGCGACAAAAGCAATTGCGCACAGAGCCTCGTTCGAACATATGTTGCTCGTTGCCTTCTCTCTCCGTATGTGCTGCTCTCTCGTCTGGAGCGTCATGCAAAATGCTCTCTTCCCGTTGCCGTCGACCGTTGCGCCGATTATCCTTCCGGGCATCTGCCTCACGTATTTTTTTCTGCATGCAAAAATCCCGAGCCGGGAGCCCCCGAAATTCATCGGGTTGCCCATCCACCCGTCTCCTATGACAATGTCCGCCCCGTATTCGGACGGCGGTTTCGCCACCGCAAGCAGGAGGGGGTCCACTCCCATGACCAGCAGCCCGTCCGTTCTCTCCTTTAATTCTTTTATCTCATCTATCCTGTCTTCGATTATGCCGAAAAAATTCGGGTTTTCCACATAAATTCCCGCCGCATCTTCCATATCGGATGCAGACGGCAGTTCAACCATCCCGTCCTTTCCGTACGGCATTTCCTTTATCTTTATTCCTGCGTTCCTTGCGTAATTTGAAAGCACGGACTTCTTTTCCATTGAGATATTTGCCGGGATGAGAAAAACATCTTTCCTGCTTGCTCTGTTTGCCATCCGCGCTGCCTCGCCGAGGGCTGTGGCTGCATCGTACATCGATATGTTTGCGGCATCCATGCCCGTAAGCTCGCATACAGCCGACTGATACTCGAACATGGACTGGAGCATCCCTTGAGAAAATTCGGGTTGGTATGGCGTGTACGACGTATAAAACTCGCTTCTCGAAACGATATGCCTTACTGCCGGCGGTACATAATGAACTTTTATACCTCCTCCCAAAAATGAGGGCATATCATCAAAAGATTTGTTCCTTTTTAGTATGCTCTTTATTTCCCTTTCAACTTCTATATCACTTTTTCCCTGAGGAATGTTTATCCCGTTGATTCTTATCTCCTGTGGAATTTCATCAAATAATTCGTCTATACTTTTTATGCCGAGTTTTTTTATCAGCCCTTTCATGTTACTTCTTAAATTCCGTGTATCCGCATTTCCCGCAGCTGTAACGGTCCGCATGTTCCGCCATGAACACGCCCTCTCCGCATTTCGGGCATGTCTTCCTTTTTCTCACAAGCTTGTTATCCTTGATTTCATACAATTCCCTTTTATTCATTGCTATCACCCTTTTTCTCCGTCTGCTCTCCCTTTTCCTCCTCTGGTGCCTTCGCCCCCTTTACCTCCTCCTTCTTCTCCTCAGCGGGCTTCTCGACTTTTGCCTCTGACGCACCGCCTTTCTTCAGATTTCTTTCTATGATGTGCTTAGCCTCAACCTCTCTTGCTTTCTTTTCCGATTTGTATATTCGGGCATAGCCTTCTGCTTCCGAAATGCCGTAAACCGGCTTTATGTACTCGACAATCACAACCTTTCCGCCCGTCACGTTGCCCAGATTGTCCCTGACCTTGTTTCTGGAAGGGGTCTTTCCCTCGTATTTTACCTTAAAGTACACTTCATCTCTTTCCAGAACTTTGTTCTCTTTCTTCGACACAATTTCTATTTCCATTTTATTCCTCCATTTTCTTCAAGAAACTCAAAACTTTATTTTTTTCATACTCTCCGACTTTGACGAATACAATGCCCTTCGACGGCAGGCCGTATATTACAACCGTGCCATATGGGGCAAGATATATTGCGGGCAGCGCCGCAAGGTCTTCCTCGCCGTCGACTTCTATCCTGACTTTTCTGTCACTTTTGTAGGATTCTTCAATCGCATTCCACAACTCTTCGGTTATTTCCTTCGGGGGATTCCTCACTTTCTTTACGGTTGCATCTCCTTTTCTTATAATATCCTCGATATCATGCCCGTACTCTTTTCTTTCTATACGGTAATCGATGATCGAGATGTCGGGCTCCACACCGTGCTTTTTCACCGTTGCAGTCACCATATCTCCTACAGTAACTATTTTTCCGTCCACTACCTTAGAGTCTATATCCCCCTCAGATATCAACTCTCCTATTGGCTCGCGTAGCTCTTCTCTTTTATCATCCGGCAGCAGATACATCATCTGACCTTCAATGCATATTTTCCCGGCATTTTTATGCCCATTTTCTGTGCTATTCTCGACCTGCTTGGATCTATGATTATAACATAACCCTGCCAGTGCTCGGAAGTTGGGGAGTTGCAGAAAGGACATGTATTGCTCTCAGTCAGCATATGGCATCTCTTGCATGCTCTCATTTTTCCTCCTTCTTCTTATTTTCTTTCTTTTTCTCCTTCCACTCTTCTTTCCCCATGCCCGGCTGCCTCATCGTCAGACCTATCTTGCTTTCCCTAGGATTCATCTCGTTCAATGATATTGTAACAATTCTTGCTCTGACCTTGTCTCCGACTTTCAGTGCTCTCTTTGTCTGCTTGCCTTCCATCCTCTTGTTTTCCGCATCTATGACTATATGGTCGTCCATTATCTGGCTCTTGTGTATGAGGGCATCCAGCGGGCCAATATGGCAGAAAGCTCCGAATTCTACCACATCACATATTATGCCGTCAATAATCTCCTGCAATTCCGGCTTGAATGTAAGGGCATCAAATTTTACACCCTGATATATCGCCCCGTCTCCATGTATTATTTTTCCCTCTCCCGAACGTTTCACGTTCTTTGCAATCAAGATGAGACCGTTGTTTTTATCCATTGTACCTTCAAAAGTTTCCTGGACTATCTTCTCGCTGACCTCTTCCAGATTCTTACCGATATGCTCGGGCGGAATGCGTATTGTATTCTCCATTTTTACCATATAGTACATGAAATCTCCTATCTGAAATATACAATACCATATAAATATAGTGGTGAAAAAAAGGAGGGGGAAAGTGCCTCCTTCCGCGCATAAAGCGGCTCTCCCCCTCTCGTACTGTCGGCGTTTGGGGAAAAGGAGGAAATTATATTCCACCCGTGCCTCCAGTATTTCATGCCCTTTCGTTGCTTGTGGGGATAATATAATAATCTGGCAGGTATATATAAATTGTTCTACTAGGACAAAATTGTTCTGACAGAACAATTACATCATTAGAACCCCTTTCTTTAAAAAGAAAGGTGCTTCACCCCCAAAGAAACTTCCTCAAAAAGGGTTGAATTCTTTTTCCGAGGTTTTTCCAAAGTTTAGGTTTTCTTTCCCCGAGGGCTTTCTTTTTCAAAAGAAAGGGCTCTATTGTTCGATTTCAAGCAATTTTTTCTTTATGGAAATGCCATAACCGTAGCCTCCGAGTTCACCGTCTTTTCTTATGACACGGTGGCACGGGATAACTATTGGCAATGGATTTGCACCAACCGCATTTCCGGCAGCCCTAACCGCTTTTGGCCTGCCTGCTTCCTTTGCCACCCATTCATATGAGCGTGTCTCACCATAGGGTATTTTCTTCAAGGCATTCCAGACCTTTTTCTGGAAGGGAGTACCCTCAAAATGGAGGGAGAGAGAGAACCTCTTTCTTTTCCCATCGAAGTATTCCCTGAACTGCACTCTCGCTTTTCTATTCTCTTTTTTTTCACATGAGCTGTACTCTCTGCCAAACCTCTCTTTTTCGAGGGTTATTCTTACAATCCCATTTGAATTGAATGCAATATATATTATGCCCACAGGAGATTCAAACGAGTCACAATAAATAACCATGAAGATGAATTGAAAGATGATTTAAAAATTAATCCGCAAATGAAATAAGCAGCAAGACGATACTGATATATTGAAACAGGTAAAAAAGCTTCTATGGTGGCTGCTTGCGGGCACATCGGGAGGGTTAAGCAGAGGGAAAATAATAGAAGCCATATCAAGAAAGCCCATGAACGCAAATGAAATTTCCGATGCATTGAACTTGGATTACAAAACAGTGAGACACCATTTGAAGGTTCTGCAGAAAAACAATATTGTAACGACAATGGGCGGAGGAAAATACGGAGCGATGTACTTTCCGTCTGAAATTCTGGAGGAGAATATGAAATATTTTGAGGAGATTTGGGACGAAATTGGGAAAAATAAGAAAAAGGATGAGAACAATGGGGTGAAGAAATGAGAGAAACAAAGGTATTTGCTTTGGTCGTTGTGCTTATCATAATAGGTACGGTGGTAGGCCTTGCAATGTCATATGCTTCCCTGAAGAAGGGGGAAAAAATAGCAGAGGAAAGAGGGCACCAGTTTGATAGGAGAATGACAAGAGTTTTTGCTTTCAGATATGTAGCAGGTATTGTTGTTATCTCAATAAATATCATGCTTTTGATAGGACTGCTGGGGGTTTACATGGATACGTATGCAAAAACAAACTCGAGTTTCATGCTTGGCCTTGTATTTTTCATAGGAGTTTTGCTGATTCAATCATTGCTTTCATTGCCTCTGGTTCACGCATTGTTCGGATACACCCCTGCAGGTCTCGGCCCATTCGGCGTCGTGCCCTATCTTTTCGAGACCATGGCCCTGGTCATACTCATGGTGCTAAGCACGGAGTGAAATTGGGAATAATTTGGGATGAATTTGGGTAAATCAATATAAAGAATGACCGTACTTTTTACCGTGCACATAAGTGCGAGGTGATAAAAAATGAAGAAAAGCACGATAGCAATAGCGGCTGTGGGTATTGTGGGTCTGCTCGTGATGGGCACTGCGCTTGCAACCACGGCATCGAACGGAAACGGAACAGATACCGGCGGACATTTCAAATGGGCAAAACATATGGCTGAGAAGTTAATGTACCGTCACCAAGCCAGGATTCATGCAAGAGAAAATGCAATGAAAAATATGACGGAAGTTAACGGTACGCTTTCTTATAACGGTGACTCCTACTACGTTGACGGACAAAAAGTTTCGTTTGGACCGGAGTGGTTTCTGGAAAACATGACGGCAAAAAGCGATTACGATAGAGATGGCAAATACGAAACAATGAAAGAAGAACTGAACGGGCTTGAAGGAAGTGAAGTTACGATAATGGGAATAATGAAAAATGACACCGTCAATGCATTCTACATAAACGGCATATGGTACAAAAATCCGGTGAGGATGCCGCAGGAAATTTCAGAAATAGCTGGCATACTGGAATACAACAACGGCAGTTACACAATCGGAAACCAGACCATCTTTTTCGGTCCTCCAAGAGTGCTGTTCAACAGAGTGGCAAGAAGCGATTACAACGGTGACGGGCAGATAGAAAGCATGTATTATGAGCTGAAAGGGCTTCTTGGAACCGAAGTGACCCTTGACGGATTCTACAAGGGAGATGTTTTCGTCCCCGCCCACATCGACGGAATTCAGTACAGGGCAATGCATGCGCACCGCTAATCTTTTCCCTCTTTTTATTTATTTTAACATCTGACTGAATGTTAAAGCAACCGTAACAAATTTTATTAAATGAAAAGCGTTGCAATACCGATGAAAGACGACAAACAGGACGTTATCTATAAAATTTTTAGGCTGCTGCGGGAGAATGTGGTAAAAATCCTCATGGCCCTTAGGAAGAATGACAAGATAAGGTGGAAGGAACTGCAGAAAGAAACAGGCATGTCAACCGCTACGTTCAACCGTGCTCTTGCTGCTCTTCAGGAGATGCACTTTATCTCAAAGGAAAAAGGTTATTATGAACTCACATGGGTTGGAAAACTTGTGATCGACGGTTTTTTATTGCTCGGATGGAGAATTTCAGATGAAACAGACCAGCTTGAAGATCTGGTGGCGGAGAAAGTGCTGGCAAAGGACATCATCATGGCTGTTATCATGATAATATTCGTCAGCCTTCGTGTGCGCGGAAAATTGAACATAGAAGAACTGGAGAAGGAAATCGACAAGGAAAAAGAAGTGATATTCAAGATAATAGAAGAATATGAGGCCGAGGGATACATCTCCATTGAAAACGGCGTGATTACCGCAACCGAAAAGATTAATGAAATCACCCCTGAAAACTTTTTATCCATGGAGTAATGTCAGCTATTACAGGGCGCCGAGGATGTAAGGCAGAATAAAATCTGCCGCCACGAACAGGGCAAAGAGCAACACAAGAACAATCAAAATTTTCAAAGCGAATTTTATGATTTTCCATACCACGAGCACCGCGATTATTGCGATCAGAAATAGCAGCCATAAAGGGATGTGAAATATTACCATAAGAACAGAACATACGGCATTATAAAATATTGTCGGAAATTAATAGTGCTCCCGTCGGGATTCGAACCCGAGTGGCCGGCTATCTCTAGAGCCGTCTTCAGAAAGTGTTTCTTTGGGATGAAGCACTTTCTTTTCTAAAGAAAGGGCTCTTCGAAAGGCCGGAATGATTGGCCGGACTACACCACGGGAGCATTTCCACAGCCCTGGGCAGATTCGAACTGCCGTCATCGGGTCCAAAGCCCGATATGATAGGCCTCTACACCACAGGGCTATATCCCTTAAGGAATATCATTTTCGTATATAACTTTTGATGGTATATGTCGGCATTCCAAGGCATTTCTGAGAAAAAGGCTGAAATCTGCTTTTTCATATATCGTAAAAAGCCGGCATCCCTCCCTACGGTAATCAAGTAAGTGGCGAATAAGAGAATCCTGTAGATTACTATCCGAATTTATGATTCTATCCACTACCACCAACGCTCCTTCCGGGATTACGGACTTATCCTTTTTTTGTCTCTGGGGAAGAGGATGCATTCTCTCACATTGC
The DNA here is from genome assembly GCA_964595325.1 of uncultured Thermoplasmatales archaeon. Lineage (GTDB taxonomy): Archaea > Thermoplasmatota > E2 > UBA202 > DSCA01 > VBQP01. The sequence continues at coordinate 11,462 of CAZQQE010000018.1, forward strand.
CCAGATTTAGAACTTCCATGAGAAACCGCTCTATTCCGAAGCCGAAGCCACCATGGGGGGGCATCCCGTAACGGAAAGCCTTGAGGTATTCGCTGAAATTCTCGGCATTCATTCCCAGTTCCTCAATTCTCCCTTTAAGCATTTCGTAGTTGTGGATGCGCTGTGCTCCCGATGAAATCTCAGTTCCCTTGCATGCCATATCGAAAGCCCTTGCATATTTCCCGTCAGGCATGGCATAGAACGGTTTTGTCTCCAGCGGAAATTTGGTTATAAAATAAAACTGCTCATTAACTTCCTTGCCCACGATTTTTTCCTCGTCCGTACCGAGGTCGTCACCCCATTTAAACTCCGTTTGTTTTTCGAGGATTTCCGCAACCTCATCGTATGTAACCCTTGTAAGGGGCAGCTGGGGTATGTCTATGTCAACATCCAGTTCCTTCAGTTCTTTATCTCTGTTTTCCGCTATTTTCTCTAGGACAAACTTCACCATTCTTTCTCCCACCTTCATAACATCTTCCTCGCTGTCTATAAAAGCCATTTCCACATCGATTGCCGTAGATTCGTTCAGATGACGGGATGTATCATGCTCCTCTGCCCTGAAATACCATGCCACCTCGTAAACCCTGTCCATTCCGGTTGCCATCAGAATCTGTTTGTACAGCTGTGGCGACTGCACGAGATATGCATCCCTCCCGAAATAATTTAATTTGAAAACTTCCGTACCGCCCTCAGGAGAAGAAACGGTGATTTTTGGGGTATGAACCTTCATGAAGCCACTGGATGCAAGGAATTCGGATGCCGCTTCTATGAACGTATGCCTTATCTCAAAAATCGCTTCCACCTTCTCCCTCCGCAGGTCTATGAATCTGTTATCAAAACGAGTGTCAAAATCGACATTTACCTTGTCCGCAATGCCCATAGGAAGGGGTGTTTCGGCATATGAAAGCACCTCCATTTCTTCCGGCAGGAGTTCCCATCCGTTCCTGACCTTTTCGTTCTTCTGGCACAGCCCTTTTACCGATATCACGCTTTCCCTCGGAAGAGACGTGATTTTTTCGAATATCTCCGGTGTTTCTTTCTTTATGCATGTTATTTGTGCTTTTCCGTGCTTATCCCTCAGCAAAATGAATGCTATCCCTCCGAGATTTCTTATATCCTCCACCCAGCCGGCGATTGATATGTTACTGCCAAACTCTTTTTCTCCGACATCGGCGGAATAATGGCTCCTGAGCATGCTCTGTAAAAGGAGCGGAGCATTAAATATTTTCTACTTGCCAAAAAGTTTTGTACACTCTAGTCAGTTCATCCCAGTCCGGCAGTCCAGATTGAGCCCCTCTTTTTCTTACGACCAGAGACGATGCCGTGCTTCCCAGTTTGCATGATGTTTCCATATCCAGCCCCCGGAGCATACCCGCCCAGAACGCCGCCTTGTAGGCGTCGCCGGCCCCCGTCGGGTCAACAACATCTGTTTTCACCGCCGGAATTTTTTTTGCCCTGCCGTCGTGGTAAAGAGTGCTGCCCTTTTCCCCTTCCGTCACGACCATATCCATCTTTCTCGCTATTTTCTCTCCTCCCATGCCTGTCAACTTCTCTATTTTTTTGAGTTCGAAAATATTGCAGAAAAGTATGTCCGTGTGTTCCATCACAAAGGACATTTTTTCTCTGGTGTACCGAGGAATGTCCTGCCCGGGCTCGAATGCGACGAACTTTGCCCTTTCCGCCATCCTGCATGCAAAATCTGGATGGGAAGGGGCTATGTGGACTGTATCTCTTGCCTCCGGTTTCACGGTTTTCATGTTTTCCGAAACACCCCAGTAAAAATAACTTATCTGGTTTTGCCCTTCATCATTGAATATATACGCCTGTGCAATTTCTCCGTCAAATTTTTTCAATCCAAGTTCCACCCCCATACTCTTGAGATAAGCACAATAGTCGCTGTCCTCGAAATTTTCGTCTACGGCAGCTACCAGTTCACTTCTTCCTCCAAGCTTCGCAATCCCTACCGCTATGTTGGCTGCGCCGCCGCCGAAGTACCTTTCTTTGTTGTTTATGAAAATGGAATGATTTTTTTTCGGATGGTAGGGAATGTCGAAAACGAAATCAAGTGCAATGTGCCCCGCAACCGTTACTTTTTCGGTCATAGATTGAATATGATTACATCGAGTGTGCTTTCCACGGTGCTGCCGCCTTCCATGTACCCTACGATTTTCACACTGTGCTTTCCTATCGCACGTTCGTCCCAGAGCCATGAGTAGGGCTCGCTCTCCGCCGTGTATTTCATCTCATTGTCTACATAAAATTCCACTTTTGTGATTTCGGCGGATGTTGCCACATCGATTTCTATTTTTCCTATTATGACGGTTCTTCCGAGCAGGGTCGGCATGACTTCTTTATTAAAGAGATAAAGGTAACCGCTCCTGGGTTTACTGAAGCTGCATCCCTCGTAGCCCCCGATTTTGAGCGAGGGGTCGCCGAACAGCTCGAATTCCTCAACGGTCTTGTAATCTGCTTTGGACATATCCGGATGATAGTTGAGGTAGTCATCAATGCTGCGGGAAAGCATTCCTCCTGCCATTCCCCTCTGAGAAAAGTACTTGGTAAGATGTACATCCATATATCCCGAAAGTCCTGCGATGCATGACGAACCGAGGTAACCCCATGATAATGCTGTGGTTGCAAAGGTGGCAATTGCCCCTTTGTTGCTTACCTTGACAAAGTGCCATGCAAGGCAGTTGCCATATTCAAAATCGCCGGTGGAACATGCATCCAGTACAACAACAGGATATTCATTTGCATTGGAAAGCAAGGTAACATCGCTTATATCCATGCCAATCCACGTGTTGAACTCGTCGGGCGGATGAGTTGCCCAGCTGTAGCGGTTTCCATGACCCGAAAAATCGGCGAATCCCACTCCATCGTTTATCGCCTGCCTTATGGTCTTGCTGTCCAGGTTTCCTTCGGACGCATAAAGTTTTGTGATGTCAAAATCTTTCAGATAATTTATGGCATGGTTTTTTGTGTATTCCCCTTCGTACACATTTCCGCTGTCGTTATGGCTGTCCCCGCCGCACACCACTGCCCGGTTAAACCATTCGCTTCCATATGTACTGCTCTCGTAATACATGATTTTATCAACCACTGACGATACTTCCGCAGCGCTGTCGCATGCAAGCCTGCCGAGGTAAACATCCGGGTACAAATCCATCTCATCGGTTTTTCCGTGATAGTTGTATTCCCCGAAAAGATCGTCATTATTTGTATCCCATGAAGAAAAACTGCCGTTGGCATTATATATATCTGCATAGTAAAGATCACTTACGAAATTGGTTTCCTCGCCGTCATACGTATACGATAACCTCACTGGAAGCTTATCTGCACTACCTACAAGCATTACATACTTTACGCCCCACTGCTCTATTGCGTCTTTTATAAAGTACTTTATTTTCTCTGGGTTATCCCTGCCGTTTGATGAATATGCCTCGTCTAATGTGGCAAGATACGTGGAAATGCCCCAGCTGTTTTTGTGGTCAACCAACGGCTGCAAAGCATCCTTAAACTCCGAAGGTGCAATAATAAGCAAATCAT
>CAZQQE010000019.1:0-13168 GCA_964595325.1 uncultured Thermoplasmatales archaeon
TGAAGAAAAAAAGGCGAGAATAGGTCTGGGTGTTTCCGGAGGGCACGGGCTGGGGGACCATTTCACAAAGTTCATGAAATTTTTGAATGAGAAAGGAGCAAAGGGAAGTATAAATGCAGGCGTCATCCCCATAGGCATGCGCAGCCCTCTCTCCACGGGCAACGGCAGGATTTCCCTGATAGGGGACGCCGCCGCCCAGGTGAAGGCTACGTCCGGCGGCGGCCTCTACCCCGGAATTCTGGCGGCAACTGTCCTTGCATCATCGCTCCAAAAAATTCTGGATGGCAGGAGCGATAGCATATCATACGAAAGAGACTATAACAAGGGATTCGGAAAGGAGTTGAAAAGGAGCATGATGATGCGGAAGTTCTTTTTGAAGATGGATGATAAAAAGATGGATGCAATTTTTGATTCACTGGACAACGGAGTCATAAAAACGATAAATGAATACGGTGACATTGACTATCCTTCGATAGCGGCAAAGAAAGTCATAAAAAAATACCCGGGGCTGCTGAAATTTTTATTTTTGCCTTTCTGAAAACATGTTCAGAAGCTTTCAGGCAAACGCAATGAAAAAGCCCTCCCAGATTGTGCCTGCTGCCTTTCGAGTTATTCCCTACATCTTTTTATAACACCGTTCAATAATAATTTTGTGAACGGAGATAAAATTTTGATTTCATGCTTCATCATCACCGCCTTTTTTGCCGCATCAATTTTCATTGCCCCGTTCTCTCTGGAAAAAAACACGGTAAAAAATCTGGACGGCAGTGCATGGAGAATAGACTACGGCAAAAAATGGGACGGCATGCCTCTCTTTCCCAAAATGATATACTACTTCGGGGATATAAACTGCCATCAAAAGTATTATCGCTCGTATTACATCAACGACAACCAGATGCCGGTATGCGCCAGAGACACCGGCATGCTGGTGGGGCTGTCATTCGGATTTTTCATATCTCTGTTCGCATCAAGGGGCAAAACCGTGAAAAGCACCGCTATAAAATTTTTTCACGGAAAAGTCAGGGAAACAAAAAAACTGGCGGCTTTGTTTTTGTTATTATTCTTACCGTCAGCCGCGGACGGTTTTCTCCAGCTTTATTCCGGATACGAAAGCATAAACCCCCTGAGGACTGCAACAGGCTTTCTGCTCGGAGTGGGCATTTCATTTCTGGTTTCCATAATATTCCTTACGGATCCGCGCATTGAGTCATCATAAATATCATAGTAACTCTATTTTATCGAAGTCTCCGTTTTTCAGCATTTCGATGAGTTTTTTCCCCGCCGCCTCCACCTCCCCGCTTATCCCCGAGCGGAATTGCTTCGGCTGTATGCCTATCAGAACCACCTCAGCCCCCGTCGTTTCCTCAACATGGCTTATGAAAATCGAAAGCGGGAGAGAATGGGTGGAAAAACCGGCAGATCCTATTCTATCCTTGGGTATGATTCTTATCTCGCCTGCATCCAGCCCCATGTCGGCGGCATCCACAATAACCACCTTTTTTGCCCTGCTTTTGCGTATCTCAGAGGTGTAATTCTCAGGGGCGGTAAAGCAGTCTATTGATTTCCATCTGCTGTGAGAAAAATTGCGGGCCACCCATACACCTATGCCGTCATCTCCGTTGATTTCGTTTCCGACCCCTAGCAGTATGTTCATGCCATGATATGCCGACTCGATATAAAAGAGTGAAGCAAAGGCGGTTCAGCCCCCCTCAACGGGCGGGAATATTGCAACCTCATCTCCTTCCTTCAGCAACTCACCGCCTCCTGCATATCTGTGGTTCAGGGAGAGAACGGTATAATCCGCCAGTTTCTTCAGTTCCGGATAGATTACATCAAGTTTATTCAACAGCCCGTTGACATCCGTACCTCCATCGACCTCAACTTCCATCTCGCTGCTGCCGACAGCCTCCCTGTGGGCGGAGAAGAATTTTACCTTAACCTTCATTCAATCCCCCGCAGCTCGGGCAGGAGGCATTGCGCTCCACCTCTATCAGCTCGTATTCCAGAAATTGACCGTCGTATATAAGCAGCTTTCCTGCCAGCAGATTTTCCATGCCCGAAATGAATTTTATGACTTCGGTTGCCTGAATCGTCCCTATTGTTCCGGCTGCAGCACCCATAACGGCGGTCTTCTCCGGCGGCGGCGCCCGGGGGAATATGCATCTCAAACATGCGGTTTCTCCCGGAATTACAACTGTGGATTGCCCCCCCATTCCCCGGCACGCCCCGTGGAAAAGAGGTATGCCCATCGATATGGAAGCATCGTTGAGCACATAACGTGTATCGAAGTTATCAAGGCAGTCCACCACCGCATCCATGCCCCCCAGCAGTTTCCCGGCATTTTCTCCGGTTATGCGCTCGTTTATTCCCCTTACCTTTATATCCGGATTTATCGCCGAGAGTTTTTCTTCCGCCGAGCTTACTTTGCTGCGACCCACATCAGCCGTTGTATGGAGTATCTGCCGGTTCATGTTGGAAAGTTCCACAACATCGTCGTCTATTATTGTAATATGCCCTATCCCTGCAGCAGCCAGATAGATGCCGGCGGCGGAGCCCAGACCGCCTGCGCCCGCAATCGCCACCCTTGCATTTTTCAGTTTTTTCTGGCATTCCTCCCCGAAATCAGGCATACCAATCTGGCGGCTGTACCTTTCTTTCTCTTTTTCGGTCAACATTTTATCAATAAAATTCCCCCGCCAGTTTCTTTACTTCCTCTTTCACGTCCTCTCCGCGGTATGCCCCGCGCATCAGATGGGCAATCTCCTCCATTTCCCGTTCCTTCATGCCCAGATGTGTCGCCTCCGCAACACCCACACGGCCGGAAATATCAATGAAAATTCCCTGCTCTTCGAGTTTCCTGCAGAATTTCACGGCTTTGTCCGCCTCAAAATCGAGCAGGATTTGATGAGAGCGTGTGAATCCTTTGTCCGAAAATTTTACAGGTATGCCCATATCATTGAGGGCATGAGCAAGTTTTCCAGCATTTTTCACCGTCTGACGTGCATATTCCCTGCCATGTGAAATCATCTCCTCGAGGACGATGCCAAGCGCCGCAATCCTGTGGGCGTGGGGGTTATCCACAAGTCCTATGCCCTTTTCAAAGTCAAAGAGAAGCATTTCCCCCAGCATCTCCGCCTTCTCTTCCGAGTTTGTGAGCACCATTCCCCCCTGCGGACCGGGAAATGTTTTATGGGTGGAGCCTATCATAACGTCCGCTCCCTCCTTGAGGGGTTGCTGGAACTCGCCGCCTGCTATCAGTCCCAGAACATGAGATGCGTCATACACCAGCGTGCCGTATTCTCTGGCATTTCCGAGCTCCTTCACCGGATGCGGAAATAATATGACGGAGGCACCGAGCATTGTGAGTTCTGGCTTCTCCTCGTTTATGGTTTTCTTTGCTTCATCGACCACTATCTCTGTCTCTTTCACAGGGAGGGGGACAAATTCTCTCTCAAATTTTTTATAGCCGAATGGATAGCCGCCTTCTTCTTTCGGCACCGCTGCAATTTTTCCATGACAGGGGGTAAAGGCGAAAATCGCTGCAAGGTCGCATATATTTCCGGAAATGGGGGTGACAAAGGCGTATTTTGCATCGAACACCTTCTTTGCAAGTTCTTCCACCTCACCAAAAATTTCTGTTGCGAATTTGCTCCCGCCGTACCACGCATCCCCGTACCTTCCCGCAAGGTCTGACGAGAGCGCTTCCGTAGCGGATGGTATGATTTTGTTTTCCGACGCAATGAGGTTGATTCCGGATGTACGGTACGCTTCATGCCGTTTTATCAACTCCGATAGCATGTGTAACCAAGCGGGCACAAAATTTAAGCCTTTTTGTATTTGCTCCAGAGAAATGCAATAATAACCGCTACTACCAGCAGCAGCATGATTGCAGAAGCAATGGCACCGCCGGATATGCCCGGCTCGCTGCTCTTTACAAATACTGGAATGTCAACTGTTTTTTCGCCCCAGTTCTGTGCTCCCGACGGGGAATATGTGACCTCTATCCAGCCTTCTTCCGCACCGCTGCCGGAAGCACTGAATGTTAATGGAATAGACTTGGTATTGTCTCCCGTATACGTGGAAGGCACGACAAAATCCATCTGAGGGGACGTCACCTTCCATGAACTGGAGAGATTCATCACGTTTATTTTAACATATATGTCACCGTTGCACATGTTCGTGATGTTAAGATATGCTTTCTCACTCCCTCCCTTTACAACGCTTATCGTGCTGTCGGATATCTTAGCGGAAATGCCCTTATCATCGAAGTCCTGAGAGACCAACACCTTCTCCTCCGCCTCCGACCCCTTCACAAAGAAACTCCCGTTCGTATAAGCATGGATATCAAAGGAATCACTGGAAAACGCACCGGTTTCCTTGTTGGCTGTGAGTGTTATCGTAACGGGCTGTTTTTCCTCCCCACCCGTGAATTTGGGAGTTACGGTAAAAGAATGAAGTGATGGCGATGCGTAAAGCCATTCCGGAACATTATTTATGTCGAAATATATTGTCACCGGCAGGGGGAGGAAGGAACCGAATCCCCACCTGAATGTCACAGTCGCATTCATTGTTACAGAACCCGATGGAGGTATCGGAGACGGATTTTCAACGTCAATTTCAATTCCGGATGAAACAAAGCAAGCCTCTGCTGACGGCAGAAATATCGCAAGTATGACCACCAGTACGGCTATCTTCCCAAATGCCATGCCCATTTATACGTCGGCAGTATAATAAATTTTTCACATATTTGCTGTATTGCCTGATGCATGGAGCATTGCAGAAACGTTTTAAAGCAGGTGGGCAATATACGCATGGTGATGAACGAACCCTTCCTGAGAGCCTTTGAGCCCTTTCTTTCAAAAAGAAAGCGCTTCACCGTAAAGAAACTTATTTTTGGATATTTTCTTTTTGGGCTGAAGCACTTTTTCTTTTTTGAAAAGAAAAAGGGCTCAATTGCTCTATGATGAGGATCTTGAGTGCTGAATTCATCACCTTTTATAATTTCCTCTTCAATTCCTGTATCAGACCTACGGGCGTGGGGTCTATGTCTCTGAGCAGAGCATAATAATTGCTGACATAATCCCCCAAATAAATGGCATATAAAAGTCTGGAAAGGATGCTCTTGCCTTCAGCAAAAATTTCTATTACGGCTGCATTCTTTTGATATACTTCCTTCATATAATCAAAGCGTTTGCTTATCTGTTTGCCGTCGGCTCTATCCCTCAGTAAAATGCACGTCATCCCGTTTCCCATACCCTCCCATGCCATAAGCTCATTGTGATTCGCCTCCGGAACGGAGAAATTGAAAGCTACCATCTTCGCATTTTCATTAAGCTGCTGGCGCCACCGTCTGGCTGCCGTTGAAAGAAAATCATGCCCGTATATAAGAGGGATGCCGTCTATTTTCATTGCTATTTGCTTTGCAGGGTTGCTCCCGGCAGGCATGCCTTTCTTTATCCGGTTTCTCAATTCCGCCAGCGTTTTTACGGTATCGTGCATATCGATTTTCCCGGCAATCCCGAGCTTTTCCAGCACTGCCATTGCAGGAAAAAGAAGGTAGGCAAGGGCGGCGCGAGGCTGCATCCCCTGCGGTATTTTTATGTGGTGCTCTTCACTACCAACCATTTCTTCGAGTTTTCCGCCTGACGATATCGCTATTATTCTGCATCCTTTCCTCTTTGCTTCTCTGAAGCATGATAACGTTTCTTCCGTATTTCCACTGTAACTTACCGCAATAAAGAGCGTATCTCTACTGACGAAGGCGGGCAGTTCGTATCCCCTGTTCACAATTATGGGGATGTGACTTTCGTGTCTTAGCAGCGAGGCGATTATTTCACCCCCTATTGCGGAGCCACCCATCCCGGATATGACAACGTTTTTTGCATCAAAAGTGAATGGCAGTGCAGCATTATGCCCGATTTTCATGCCCTCATCAACCTGTTCGGGAAATTTTTCAATGGTATCCAGCATGCCCTCCCTGTCTATGCTTTTCATACCCTCGATGTCATCCAGATTCATACCCGTTAATTTTATCTGCATTTATTAAATCTTGCATTTGCATTTCCGAAGTTACAAAAAATGAATAAGTTTTATTAATGGATGCATCCTTTCCCCCTTATGCAATTGAATAAAGGAGCACTGTCGTTCCTATCCGGTCTTGGATTTACTGGTCTGGGTTTCTACATATGGTTTTTCACTGTGTACTCCTTCGGCTGGAGTCCGGGATGGATATTCATCTTTTCTGTATCTACCGCCATTCTAGGGGGGGTGGTGGTGTGGTGTATTTTCGTAGCCTTTTCTTTTATCGAAACCAATGTAAAGATAAATCCCACTGCCGGCGGCTTCATCGGCGGGATATTGAGCATGGCTGCGATAATACTTATGATTCTGTCTTTCAGGATGGACAATCTTACACTTCTCGATGAAATCCATCCGATAGTATCATTCTTCATGGCTGCAGGATGCACCACATTGCTTTTGTATCCATTAGAGGAAAAAGAGTCAAATAAATGGTAGACGTAACGGTTTTCAGATACGGGCACAGAATTGCCAGAGACAAGCGCATCACGACCCATATTGCACTTGTTGCAAGAGCTTTCGGAGCCAGCGGCATAGCCATAGACACAAAGGATGAGAGCATAGAAGATGTTGTCAGAAGTGTGGAAGAGCGATTCGGCGATGATTTTGAAGTAAAAACGGGGGTGAACTGGAGAAAGTTCATAAAAGAGTGGGACGGAATTATTGTTCATCTCACGATGTACGGGGAAAGCATAGCTGACGTTGCCGAAGAAATAAAAAAGCATGACAAAGTGCTTGCCGTTGTGGGTTCAAAAAAAGTTCCGGGAGAGTTTTATTCAATTGCCGACTTTAACGTTGCAGTAGGAAATCAACCCCATTCCGAAGTTGCAGCTCTTGCCCTTTTCATGCATTACATGACCGACGGAAAATGGCTGAATAAAGATTTTTACGGGCAACTTCAAATTATTCCCCAGAAGAGAGGCAAGAAGGTCATCGAGAGAGATTACATAAAAATGCTGAGAGACGAGGGATGCTCGCAGGAGGTCATAGAGCATTCCATCAAAGTCCAGAGTCTTGCCATGAAAATTGCGGAGAGGTTGAAAGAAAGGGGCATTGATATTGATATGAACACCGTCTATCTTGCCTCAATTTTCCATGACATCGGGCGGTCGAAGACGCACGACATCACCCATATCGTCGAGGGGGCGAAAATTGCCCGCCGGCTGGGTCTGCCGGAGAAGGTGGTGGCGGCAATAGAGCATCACGGAGGCGCAGGCATAGATATGGAGGATGCGGTTAAACTGGGCTTGCCCCCAAAGGATTACACGCCCCGTACGCTTGAGGAGGAGGTGGTTGCTCACGCCGATAACCTCACCGGCAACGGGTACAGAAACATAGATGAGGTCGTTAAAAAATTCGAGGAAAGGGCGGGCAGGAAGGCTGCAAATAAGGTTGTTGCACTTCATAAAAAGCTGAGCGAATTATGTGGCATTGACGTGGGTGAGTTGATATGATAAAAGTCGGAATAACCGCATTTCAGGGCGACGTCGGGGAGCATGTTGTTGCGGTCGAAAGGGCAATGGAGCGCATGGGGATGAAAGGCGAAGTAGTACCGATAAGAAAAAAAATGGGGGATGTGGACGCCCTTATAATACCCGGGGGAGAAAGCACCACCATCTCCTCGTTAATGATAAAAACAGGTGTTTTCGATGAAATAAAGAAAGTCGAGAATGACATACCGATAATGGGTACATGTGCCGGCTGTATTTTGCTGGCAAAGAAGATCGATGACAGTAAAGCTGTGCCCCTCGGGCTCATGAACATGGAAGCCGTCAGGAATGCGTTCGGAAGACAGAACGAATCATTTCAGTGCATGCTAGACATAGACGGTTTTGGCAAACCGTTCCCTGCGGTTTTCATAAGAGCACCAGTAATAAAAAGAGTGTGGGATGGCTGTACACCCATGGCGAAGATAGATAACAAAATCGTGATGGCAAGAGAAGACAACAAAATCGCCCTTGCATTTCATCCGGAGTTAACGGATGACACAAGAATTCACGAATACTTTCTGGAAATGATTTGAAAACGGCTTAAACTCTCGTTATTTTTCTCTTTCCCATAGCCTGAAGATACTGAATTTCTTTCCCGTTCTCAAGTTTGCCTTTAAATTCATCGGGTATATCCATATTGAATGTCTCGTATGTCTCCATATCCATCAACTGAACTTTGTCTCCCATAATGGATATAACCTGTGCACTTCTCTTGTCTATGAGAGGTATATTGACCTTGTGGCGTACGGGATTTACGATGCTCCTCTTCTGGCCGTCAAATATGCCTATGGCTTCTATTCGTGCCTTTGCTTCTCCATGCTTGCCGGGCTTGGATGTCGTTATGCTGACTATTTTGCACGGTTCGTCGTCTATTATAACATATCTATTTACCTTCAATTCTCGTACTTCGGCGACTTCTTTCATTTGAGCACCACGAAACGAAATACGGGAACCCATAAATAAGGTTTTGGAAAAGCGATGAAAAAGTTATAAAGAATTCTGATATCTAAAAGCATGACATCTGTTGTTTATTCCGATGAATTTACGCTTCATGACAGTCCCGGGCATCCGGAGAGGGCGGAGAGGGCAACGGCGGCCATGAAATTTTTGAAAAGTATGCCGTTCTTCGGTGACCTCCATATTATGGAGCCGGTCATGATAGACGAACATGAATTGCTGAATGTTCATTCGAAGGAGATGGTTGAAAGAGTGAAAAATACGGTGGGATGGCTCGACCCCGATACTTATGTTACAAAAAATTCATACGACATAGCAAGGCTTGCGGCAGGCGGGCTTGTAAAAGCATGCGATGAAGTTCTGAATGGAAAGGAGGAGAATGCATTTGCCATTATCCGTCCGCCGGGTCATCACGCGACAAAGAAACGTTCCATGGGATTCTGTTTGTTCAACAATGCAGCGATTGCCGCAGATTTCATCGCCCGTCACGGAAAGAAAGTGTTGATATTCGACCACGATGTCCACCACGGCAACGGAACATGCGATATTTTTTATGACCGTAAGGATGTTCTCTACCAGTCGATACATCTCTCACCCTACTATCCCGGCACCGGCATGGCAGACGAGACAGGCGCAGGAAAGGGAAAGGGATTCACCGTAAATGCACCGCTTTCAAGAGGGGTGGGGAATGAAGGTGTGGAAAAAGTGCTGGACGAGGTCATGCTGCCGATAGCCGAGCAGTTCTCTCCGGATTTTATTATCATATCCGCAGGGTTTGATTCCCATCACGCCGACGAGCTTGGAGGGCTTGCCCTGACCATAAATTTTTACGGAGAGATGGTGAAAAAATTCAGTTCAGTTCAGAGCAGAGTTGCATGCACACTCGAGGGCGGATACAATCTTGATGTGCTGGGAAAGGGAATTGCAAGCGAGATAGCCGTGATGAACCATACACCCGTTCACTTTGACGATTCTTTCGGCGGAAGAGATGCAGACGATGTTGTAAAAAAATTGAAAGAAGAACTTGGTAGCTATTGGAGCTTGTAATCGGATGACATCTTCACGGTCGTTTTTATTCCTCCCCGGACATTGAACTCACCCGTGACCTCGATATGCTTTGGAGACAGAAGCTCTTTCAAATCGTTGTATATGCTGTTTGTCGCCCCCTCATGTGTGATATGTCTGTTCCGGTATGAATTCAAATATAATTTCAGGGATTGAAGTTCCACTATATACTTATCCGGCACATATTTTATTCTTATCACGGCAAAATCAGGGTACCCGGAGCGGGGGCACAAACATGTGAATTCCGGAAATTCTATCTCCACATTATAGTTGTTCTCCCGGTCTGGATTGTCCCACGTTTCGAGTTTCGCATTCTCGATTGCCTTCTCGCCGTATTTCTTTTCGTCCATACGCTTCTTCTTGCTAATGGAATTGCGATATTTAACGATGATGCCCCCTCACCATTTTTAAACCTATTTGCATTATGGAATCATGAAGATTTGCATAATCGGTGCCGGATACGTGGGGGTAGTGACGGGTGTCTGTTTCGCGGATACAGGAAACGATGTAACGTTTGTAGACATTGACAAAGAGAAAGTGAATAAAATAAACGGGATGACTCCGCCGATATATGAAGAGGGTCTTGAGGAACTGCTTGAAAAAAATGCAGGGAGGATAAGGGCGACTACGGATTACAGTCCCGTCGAGGGGGCGGATGCCGTATTCATATGTGTCGGCACGCCTTCCAATGATGACGGAAGCATAAATCTGGACTACGTCAGGGAGGCGGTAAGAAATATTGCTGCCCGTATCGGAGATGAATGGAAACTTATCGTGGTAAAAAGCACCGTGCTGCCGGGCACGACAGAAGGCATGGTCATCCCTCTTCTGGAAGAATTAACTGGAAAGAAGGCAGGGGATAACTTCGGGGTAGCCATGAATCCGGAATTTCTGAGAGAGGGAAAGGCGATATATGATTTCAAGCATCCGGACAGAATCGTTATCGGTGCCCACGATAAAAAATCCGGAGAAATGCTGAAAAAATTGTATGAGCCGTTCAATGCCCCTCTCATTACAACGACACCCACGGCAGCGGAGATGGTGAAGTATGCAAGCAACGCCTTTCTGGCAACAAAGATTTCCTTTGCCAATGAAATAGGGAATTTATGCAAAAAGCTCGGGATAGACACATACGATGTGATGGAAGCTGTGGGAATGGACCACCGCATTTCTCCTTATTTTCTTAACTCCGGCGCCGGCTTCGGCGGCTCCTGCTTCCCCAAAGATGTGAGCGCTTTGATTTCTGCGGGCATGGAAGCAGGAAATGAGATGGGCATACTCCGTTCTGTCATGGACGTAAATGACAAGCAACCGCTTAAAATGATTGAACTTCTGGAAAAGAATACAGGAAGGCTTGAGGGGAAGAAGATTGCTGTACTCGGGCTGGCTTTCAAGGCGGAGACGGATGATGTAAGAGAATCACGCTCCATACCTGCCATAAAAAAATTGATTGAAGAGCATGCGGTTGTTTCGGCGTATGACCCCCTTGCAACGGAAAATATGAAGAAGATTTTTGGGGATATAGAGTACTGCGGTAACGCGGATGAAGCCCTCAGAAATGCCGACGGTTGCCTCATCATGACGGACTGGGAGGAATTCTCCCGGCTGAATTTCAGTGTTATGAAGAAGCCCGTTGTCATAGACGGGAGGCGTGTCGTAAAAGACAGGGAAGGAATAATTTATGAAGGTATATGCTGGTAAACGCAAAGCATCGATATAACTCTACCTTATAGATTGTGGACTCCCCGCTGAGACGGCATTAAATCATGAATTTTTATTTTATTAAGTACCGGCATGTCTTTCATGACAAGAGTACCCTCAATATCATCCACAATGCTGCAAAGGTAAGTATTGCTGCAAGCCCCAGACGTAGAGATTTTTCTCCCACTTTTGCATGCATGCGTGAGCCAATCTGAGAACCGGCTATTATTGCAATGCCAAGCACAGCACAGAGATACCAGTCCACACCACCTTTCGCTGCATGACCCAGAAATCCCATGGACGAGGATGCAAGAACCAGAAACGTATTCGTTCCCATGGCTATTCGTATGGGCATTCCTCCAAGCAACACAGCAATTGGAACAATCAGCCCGCCACCGGATATACCAACCATGCCCGCAAGGAAAGCCGCTGCAGCAACAGGCGATATGAGATACAAAATATGGACATCGTACTCCCCGCCGCCGAATTTTCTGTGCCAGACGCCAAATTTTCCGAGTTTTATTTTCATTCCCTTATTCAAAAAGAGGAGGAAAGCTGAAATTATGAGGAAGACGGCAAAAGTAATTTTGAGATATAATGCAGGTATGCCTTCTGAGACAAAACCGCCCAGAAATGAGGATACGCCGACGACAGCAGCCAGCAGCAATGCAAGTTTCCAGTCCACGAGTTTGTGCTTCTGAGAGTAAACAAAAATCATTGAAATGCTCTGAATAAATATGAGAAAAAGGCTTACGCCTGCAGCAGTGTAGAATGCAATGTTAAGCAGCGTTAGCATCACCGGGAGGTAAAGCTCCCCCCCTCCCTTCCCGAACATAGAGAATATCAGGGAGATGACAAATACCAGTAATGCTGTCACCGCAATCTCAATCATCTCAGTATCCCTTTTACAATGAAATCAACTGCTTCTTCCTCTGTCAGCCCTCTTGCCATAAGGGTTTCCATCTCTTTCTTGTTTATTCTTCCGATTGCAGCCTCATGAGTAACGCTTGCAAGGGGATTTTCCACGCTTATTTTTGGGGTTGAGACCGCTTTTGCACCATCGCCCTGCACCACTTCGTGGCAGTCCACATGACCCCTTGTATGGGGGGCGTTGCCAGTTATTTCGCCCAGAACATTGCCAAAAGCATTGTCAACAAGCACGATTCTGCTCTTTGCGGTTCCTGCCGCATACGCTCCGTTAAGATGGAGTGACTCTCTGACCTCTATGTCATCGTCCTTCTTGCCGTAAATTTTTGTTAAAAGGTCACATGAGCTTTTCTCACCTTGGTCTATCTCATAATCGATGTTGAGAGTTCCCACCCTCCCCTTTACCAACCTGAATTCTTCGGAGAGTTTTCCGCCTTTTTCTATCTTCCCTCTCAATTTCGGATATACAAAAGTCCCTCCTCTATCCGAGTGGTAATGCGTTTCCGTGTAGGACATCTCTGCATTCTCGCCGATATGAACTTTTGAGCCCATCACATGCTCTATATGGTCGGCATTCGGAAATGAGCAGTGTGCCAGAAAATTCACTCTGGCGTTTTTCCCTATAAAAAATTCGGAGTTTATAACCTGTTTTCCCTCCTTTGGGAGCATGCCAAAGCACAGATGAACGGGTTTTTCGATCTTCGCATTATCATCAACTGTAATCTTTACTTTTACCCCGTTCTTTATAGACTTGTATTCTATATGTAGCCCCTCTATTTCATTTTTCCCGAGCACTTTGTTCTCATTTATTACGAGAGAGCCGTATTTGCTGTCAAACAACGTTTTTTCGTTCCCTCCCGCCTTTTTATATGCCTTGGCAATTGCCTTAAATTCATTTGAATAATTCATTTTCCCACCTAAATCTCTTTTGCTGTTTCATATCCTTCCCT
>CAZQQE010000019.1:13268-14597 GCA_964595325.1 uncultured Thermoplasmatales archaeon
TGCCACACTCACCCTCATGCATTGTTATGTTGCTATAGCCGTCCAGCACATTCCTGTAAAAATCCATCAGCCATCTCAGTTTTTCCTTTCCGGGAGGAACCGATGCGATATTCAGCTGCCCTCCGAATTCCTTGCAGAAAAGATGGACTTTATGCCCCCGTTCCGCCGCTATTCTCGTAGCTTCAAGACCCGCAGGCCCGCAGCCGACCACGGCAACGACCTTCCTGTCTTTTGCTTTCGTGATTTCCTCCTCGTTGCCCACATTCGGATTGACACCGCACCTTATCGCAACATCCTCATCGTGGTATGCCTTTATGCATTCGCTGCAGCCGATGCATTTTCTGATTAAATGTACCTTCCCTTCCCTCACCTTGTTCGGCCAGTCGGGGTCTGCTATGAGCGTCCTTCCCAGAGCGACAATGTCTGCCTGCTCCTCCACTATTTTTTCCGCAACTTCGGGACTTCGTATGACTCCCACGGCAGTTACGGGCACAGGAAGGGGCTTTATTTCCTCTGCCAGATAGGAACGCCATCCTTCGGGATATGCCATCGGCTCAAGACGTTTTTCTTTGGGACCGAGACCTACGTCCGCCTGAATCATATCATAACCTTTATATGAAAGAGCGGAGGCGAATTCTTTGCCCATAGCAGCATCAATTCCCCCCTCTCTAAAATCATCGACAGCCAGACGTATTGTCACGGGAAAATCCCATCCGCATCTCTCCGCTATTATCTCTCTTATCCCAACGGCAAATTTTGTCGGTTTTCCCCAGCTATCGCCGCGATGATTCGTCAGAGGTGATAAAAACTGGTTTACAAGCAGGCTATGCGCTCCCTGTATCTCCACCATATCAAATCCGGCATCTTTTGCAATCTCTGCGGCTTTTCCGTATTTTTCCACAATGTCCAGTATTTCGCTTTCCGAGAGGGAATCGACGTCCTTTCCCTTGTAACCGGGATGGGTGAGTTCCACTGAAACCAGCGCATCATACCCGTGAATTTCCTTCGTCAATTTCTTCCAGCCGTCGAGAAAATCACGGGAATCTATTCTCGGCTGAAAAGCCCCTTTCTTTCCATCCGGATAATCAATGCAGACGTTCTCGATGATTATGAGGGCTGCGCCTCCCTCTGCCCTCCTTGCATAATGTTTGATGAATTTGTCGGTGAGGCGACCGTCTGCGGAAGCAAAATTTGTGGATATGGGTGGGAATATAATCCTGTTCTTCAATTTTATATTTGCATTTCCAATTTCCATCGGTTCAAACAGTTTTTTATATTTCATATTTCTGACCCGCCATGTGCTTTAATTTTTCCTCGATTGCTCTGATG
>CAZQQE010000020.1:0-14127 GCA_964595325.1 uncultured Thermoplasmatales archaeon
GAATTACTTCCCGTACATTGATTTTGCACAGAAAGTCGAGCATTGTTCAGATAATTTATAGGAAATGATTGGTGAAAAATAGGCAGTACGGGTAGTCACCCGCCCGCATGGATTAGGGGATTACCTCTTTACCATTGAAACAGGCAGGCCTAGCTGTTCACTTTTGTGATTACCGGTTCATAGTATGTGTAGCTCACATGAAGTGTAAAGTCGTTTCCTCTGTCAAAGAAGAATGGCTTTGTTGTTATATCCAGGGACACTGTCCATTGCCCCTTCCCATCACTGCTTATGTAGTTCCCCAAGGCTTTGGAAACCTCGGTTTCGTTACTTGCATTTATCTGAAGGGAGCTTGGCATATCTCTTATTTTTGCATCCACAGTCAAAGGGGATACCGAACCGCTCACAGAGCCGGGACCGGAGAACTTTGTATTATTCGGTGCGGAAATTTTCATATCAAATGTATCCGACCAGTTCCACGGTATTATAAAGCCGCGGGACAAATCGTCAGTCCATTCCAGCTCGAAGCTGACACACATCAGCCCGTCATGATTTATAGAATAATTGTACTCTGATGTTTTGCCCTTTACTGCATGCCCTTCGTCCTGCAGGGTGACGGTCTTTTCCTCCCAGTTAACATTGTATGTATGGCTCTCTATAGTCTGTTCGGCTGCGGTGTACGTCTTTTCATGATACATAATGCCTATAACTGCCACTACAAGAATAACAATTCCGACGAGAACTACAATTCGGTCATTTCTATCCATTAGCTCACCTTGCTATAAAGAGAAAGAAGTTTTTATTTATAAAACTTTAGCCGTCCGTTATCAAAAATATTTTAACTTACCTCACCTTATCACCCCACAATGAGCAAGTCGGCAGATGAAAAGTACGACCCCCCGAAAGTCGAGCAGGAAATAATAGATTTCTGGGAAAAGAATAAAATATTCGAAAAGTCACTTGAGCTGCGAAAAAACGGAAAGAAATTCGTATTTCTGGAGGGGCCGCCTACAGCCAACGGGCTCCCCCATCCCGGTCATGTTCTGACCCGGACAATGAAAGACCTCATATTGCGTTACAAGACAATGAAGGGATATTATATAGAAAGGAAGGCAGGGTGGGACACACATGGGCTGCCCGTCGAGATAGAGGTCGAGAAGCTTTTGGGACTGAAAAACAAGCAGGAAATAGAAGATTACGGTGTAAAAAAATTCAACGAGGAATGCAAAAAAAGCGTTTTCAAGTATGAAGAGGCGTGGAAGGAGATGACAAAACGTGTCGGCTTCTGGATAGATATGGAGAATCCTTACATAACTTTCAAAAACGAATATATAGAGTCAGTGTGGTGGTCGCTGAAAAAAGCATGGGAGAACGGCCTGCTTGCCAGAGGCTACAGGGTTACACCTTACTGCCCCAGATGCGGCACCACCCTCTCGTCCCATGAGGTTGCTCAGGGATACAAAGAAGTTGAAGACCCGTCGATTTTCATAAAATTCAAGGTCAAGGGAAAGGATGAATATTTCCTTGCGTGGACGACCACACCATGGACACTCATATCGAATGTGGCTCTTGCCGTCAATCCGGATGAATTGTACATTAAAATCGAGTACGAAGGTGAGAAGCTTATTCTGTCGGAGAAAAGGGCTGAAATTTTGATGAAAAACGAGGATTACAAAATCCTTGACGGGTGGAAAGGTAAGGAGCTGATAGGTACAAAATACGAGCCCCTTTATACGTATGCAGAGCCCGATAAAGAATGCTGGTATGTTATAGGTGCGGATTTTGTTTCCATGGATGAGGGAACAGGTATAGTTCACATTGCTCCTGCATTCGGTGAGGATGACTATTATGCGGGAAAGAAATACAACCTTCCTATGATTCAACTGGTGAGGCTGGACGGTACATTCCCTCCCGAAGTAAAAAAATGGGCGGGCATGTTTGTGAAAGATGCCGATGAAAGCATAATAGAAGATTTGAAAGAGAGAGGATTGCTCATGTCGGTTCAGAAATACGCCCACCAGTATCCGTTCTGCTGGAGATGCGGTTCTCCCCTGCTTTACTATGCCATAGACTCATGGTTCATAAACATGTCCGAGTTGAGGGAGCAGCTCGTTAAGAACAACGAGAAAATAAAGTGGCATCCCGAATACCTGAAGGAAGGGCGTTTCGGGGAATTCATCAGAGAGGTAAGAGATTGGTCGCTTTCGAGAAAGAGGTACTGGGGGACTCCCCTGCCTGTATGGAAATGCCAAGAATGCGGAAACGAGATATGTGTGGGAAGCGTGGATGAACTGAAAAGCGTAACAGAAGATTTTCCTGAAGATTACGACCTCCACCGTCCTTTTGTTGATGAACTGAAAGTCAAATGCCCTAAATGCGGAGGAACCATGAAGAGGGAGCCGGAAGTGATAGATGCATGGTACGATTCCGGCTCTGCGTTCTTTGCACAGTGGCATTATCCGTTTGAAAACCAGGAGAAATTCAAGGAAAGTTTCCCTGCAGATTTCATATGCGAGGCTATAGACCAGACAAGGGGGTGGTTTTACTCCTTACTTGCTGTTTCGACGCTTAATTTCGATGACACCCCGTACAAGGAAGTTCTTTCTCTGGGTCACATACTGGACGAGAAAGGGTTGAAGATGTCAAAAAAAGCGAGAAATTACATCGAGCCCAGAGAAATTTTTGACAGGGAAGGCGCAGATGCCATGAGATGGTATCTTCTGTCCGCCTCCGCCCCTTGGTCGCCCAAGCGTTTCTACGAGCAGGTCGTGAAGGATTCACTGGGAAAATTTTTGCTCACGCTTTGGAATACATATTCGTTCTATTCCACCTACTCGTCCCTTGACAATTTCGACTACAATACGAAGAAGGTGGCATTCGAGAAAAGGTGCCTGCTGGACAAGTGGATTCTTTCGAAGCTGAACAACCTGATTGGTTACGTTACGGAAAAAATCGAGAGTTTCGAGTTGCACAAGGCGGCAAGGGCAATAGAGGACTTTGTGGTAAAGGACGTGAGCAACTGGTATGTACGCAATTCCAGAAAAAGATTCTGGACGGAGGAGGAAACCGAAGACAAACTTGCCGGATATTCCACCATATACGAACTGCTTGTTACACTGTCGAAACTCCTTGCACCGTTTGTTCCGTTCATAACGGAGAAAGTATACCGCAGTCTTGGCGAGGGTGAGAGTGTTCATCTGTGCGACTATCCGGTATGCAACGATGACATGGTAAACCAGCTCCTTGAGAAAAAAATGGACAAGATAAGGAATCTGACGGAAATGACCCGCTCGCTGCGTGCGAAAAAGGGGATAAAACTTCGATATCCGCTTTCAAAGGCGGTCGTGGTGACGGACGAGGACATATCGGAACTGGCTGATTTGTTAAAAGAAGAAATAAACGTCAAGAATGTGGAATTTTCCGACAGCATATCTCCGTTCATTGAAAAGATTGTGAAACCGAATTATTCCTCCCTCGGACCGAAGTTCAAGGACAAGGCAGGAAAGGCTGCTGCAATGATAGGACGCCTTCC
Source organism: uncultured Thermoplasmatales archaeon (assembly GCA_964595325.1). Taxonomy (GTDB): domain Archaea; phylum Thermoplasmatota; class E2; order UBA202; family DSCA01; genus VBQP01. The sequence continues at coordinate 3,530 of CAZQQE010000020.1, forward strand.
GCCGGATGGCGTGGAAGGCGCAAAGATAGAGATTGACGGAAAGGAATATGAGGTAAGCGAGGAAGATTATATGCTGGAGGAGAAAGAGAAGGAAGGTTTTGCGATAGTGGAAAGCAACGGAGAAAGTGTTGTTTTATGCACCGAGCAGACACCGGAACTCATTGCGGAAGGATTCTCAAGAGAGATTGTCAGGCGTGTGCAGGAGATGAGGAAAGATATGGAACTCAATATGGAAGATGTCATCGTTTCGTCAATAAGTACGAATAGGGAGAGGGTGAAGGGATGGGAGGATTACATAAAGTCAGAAACACGTTCCCGTGATTTGATATTCGGTTCCGTTTCGGGCGATCTGGTCAGGGAATGGAACATCGACGGAGAGAAAATAACCATCGGCATAAAGAAGGTGTAAAATGGGGATATGCAAAATATGCGGGAAGGAAACAACCAGCCACCGCATAGGAGATTATTTTGTATGCCATTCGTGCTGGGAAAATAGGAGGGAGGAAGTCGAAAAGCTGGTGAAGGAGGTTAAAGAGGAGTTTGAAGAGCCCCTGAGAAAACTGGAAAATAACGAAAAAGGAGGAATGGTGCTAGTACTCTTAATCCATAAGTTTGCCATGAAATTTTACGAAGAAATCAGAAAAGCCACGAAAGAGTATGGAAAGAAGATAAAGGACGAAAATGAATTTACGGTATTCCTCAACTGGTTCTCGTTCGAAAGAAAAATAGAAGGAAAAGGCAAAACACCATCGGAAATATTCATGGAAGAGTATCAGATGCCGGAATGGTTAAAGGAAAGGATAAAGGCGATGCAGAAACCCGTAACGGGGCTATTCGAAGTGAAGAAGAAACTGCCGGATAACAAATTCACTCTTCGCAACGTCATGGATGGAAAGGAATATACTCTCTTCGGAATTATAAAACTGAATGAGGGAGATTTTGTCGGTGACGAGATATACCCATGGGGTGAGGTATACATCACGGGCGGTGCAATCTCTCTCTACAGCAAGGAAGAAGCCGAAAAAATAATGGGGATTGTGAGGGAATACGAAAAATTATCGGAGAAAATACGGGAACTTAAAAGGAATACATACGCAGATTTTGTGGAATACTTCGGCAGATGGGACCCCCTGTTTCCTTCCGTAGACGATGCAAAGAAAGCCCTTAACGATTTCACCGTATGGCGGGGGGTGGGGAGGAATGAAAGGAAAGAGCCACCGTCGGTGCCGGCAGCCGAAGAAAAATGGGATGTCGCCGCCGTCTGCTACCCGGAAGGCGAGGTGCATCTGCTGCCGGATTACGGCAAATTTAAGAGAATGGTCGAGGGCAAGGATGAATTGGACAGAGAATATATGAAGGAATCATTCCTGCATCTTCCTGTTCCTGCATTGAAAAAGCTGATGGAGGAAAGCAAAAGTTTTGCGAATGTGGCAGGAAAAGTATTTGACAGGGATGTTTCCAATGAGAAAATAGATGATTTTATGAGGGAAATTCGTTCTGATTGGCAGTAAGCCCTGCTGCAATTGTGATACTCGAAATGCAGATGTTCTCAATGCCTTTTTAAATTCCTTTTTCATTACATTCTCATGATAGTGAAAAGCGAGAGTGAGGTAAAGCCGGCGGAGGTGACAGAGGGAGGGGCTGAGAATACGACAATCCAGTGGCTGATTGACGCTAAAGTCGGTGCCCCTAACTTTGCAATGAGGCGATTCGTTGTCAGGAAAGGTGGGTATACTCCCCTTCATAAACATGACTGGGAGCATGAGGTTTTTGTACTGAACGGAGAAGGAATTCTGGTCGGCGAAGGCGGAAAAGAGATGCCGCTGAAAAAAAATTATTTCGCATTTGTTCCGCCGAACGAATTGCACCAGTTCAGGAATGCGGGGAACGAAGACTTCATATTTCTGTGTGTTATCCCAATAAAATGACCTTCGAAACTTTTTTTCTCGGGAGGGAAAAAATAAAAAATCCTTTTGTCGAGGAAATGATTTCTTCGGGAATCGAGATTTCCGGTAAAGGCACAGGCGCAAACGGAAGCATAAGCATGCGATACGGAAACAGAATGGTTATTACCACAGGAGATGCAACCCTTTCGTCACTTACCGAAAGTGATTTTGTCGAGGTTGCGGATTATGATGCAGTGAGGAATGTTGCAATGGTTATAGGATTGAAAGAGCCGTCCCCGGATACGCCGCTCCACTGGCTGATTTACCGCAGGGAAGATATAAACGCCATAATATCTATCGGCAATCCGGTTGGCAAAGAGCAGGCGGGTCTTGACACCGCCCTCGACGCCCTGAGGCGCCTGAAGAAAAGCAATTGTATAACTCTGGAAGGTTACGGGTGTATTTCTGTCGGCAAAAGTTTGAGGGAAGCAGCGGAGGGAATAACATGCGTGTAGAGGGAAAAGAGATGCGCTCGCTGTGGTGGGATGAAGAGCAAAAAAAACTTGAACTGATTGACCAGCGAAGACTTCCGTTCCAGTTAAAAGTTTTTGAGGCAGACAGTGTCGAAAAGGTTGCATATGCCATCAAAAAGATGGTGGTGCGAGGCGCCCCTGCCATAGGATGTGCCGCTGCCTACGGAATGGTGCTTGGCGAGGATAAGGAGAAGGCTGCAAGGATGCTGAAAAGGACGCGCCCCACCGCCCACGATTTGTTTTACGCCATCGACTACATGCTTTCTCACGACGGGGCTCTCGAGTCGGCCCATGCATACGTCGAAGATATTATCGAGAAATGCAGGAAGATAGGGGAGGTCGGGGAAAAGCTGATAAAGCACGGCGACCGAATATTGACGCACTGCAATGCAGGGGCACTTGCCACGGTTGACTGGGGGACAGCCCTTGCACCCATAAGAATGTCAAAGGACAAAGAAATTTTTGTGTGGGTGGACGAGACAAGACCCCGCCTTCAGGGTCTTCTCACTTCATGGGAACTAAAGCAGGAAGGAATAGACCACGCCCTGATAGCGGACAATGCGGCAGGATATTTCATGGAAAAGGGCGAGATTGACATGGTTATTGTGGGTGCAGACCGCATTACAGCCAATTACGATGTTGCAAACAAAATAGGAACATACGAGAAGGCTGTTCTTGCGAAAGAGAACGGCATACCTTTTTACGTTGCAGCACCTTTCAGCACGTTCGACGAAACCATATCCGACGGAAGCAAGATAAAGATAGAGGAGAGAGATGCCGAGGAGGTGACAAAAATTTTTGATTATATACCCCCGAAAGTCAGGAATCCGGCTTTTGATGTCACACCTGCGGAATACATAACAGGCATAATAACCGAGAATGGTATAGTAACCAAAAGTCAGTCAAAATTATGATTACGATAAGATGCGCCAGATGCAATGCAAAGGTTTTCAGGTATGTGAAAATAGGGAAAGGAAAGTTATGGCACTGCTGGAAGGAAAGAATAATCGAGGATTTCAGTATCCATGACGGAAACGAGTGCAGATGCAAATGCGGCAACCTCATAGGCATTGACGAGGGAAAATGGATTAAACTCAAGCAGCACTCGTTCATAACCTCAGGTACAAAATTGAAGTAGTGGCGCCATGCAGAAATCTCATGGAACTGATAATAACTGTAAGGTAACAGCTCTAACAACCCCTACTGCAAGTAACGGGTTTCCAAGGAAAACAGGGAAGCAGGAATTTTTCATTTGAGTATGGATATTATGCCGTTTGTTTCTTTGGGACGTCCGAATTGTTTTGGAATCACTTCCATATGTCCTTCTTTCCCTCAAGTGTTGCCTGCGCCGCCGCCAGTCGTGCCACGGGCACCCTGAACGGAGAGCAGCTGACATAATCCACGCCTATATTGTAGAATATATGGATGGATCTGGGCTCGCCCCCCTGCTCGCCGCACACTCCTATTTTCAAATCGGGTCTTGTCTTTCTTCCCCACTCTATTGCAATCTGCATGAGTCTTCCGACGCCCTTTCTATCCACTACGGAGAAAGGATTGTCCTGAAGGATGCCACGCTGTGTGTAAAGCGGAAGGAATTTTTTCTCTGCATCTTCTCTGCTGAAGCTGAATGTTGCCTGTGACAAATCGTTGGTGCCGAAGCTGAAGAACTCTGCGATTTCGGAAAGCTTTCCCGCCCTCATGCATGCTCTCACGACCTCTATCATCGTTCCGAATTTCAGCGGCACCTTCACGCCGTACTCTTTCTCGACCTCGCGTGCGATTTTTTTGACCCTCTTGAAAACCCACTTCAACTCCTGTGCCGTGCATACCTGTGGAACCATGAGTTCGGGATGCACTTCAATGCCCTCTTTAATCAGTTCCGCCGATGCCTCGTATATGGCACGTATCTGCATGTCGTATATTTCGGGATAAGTGATACCGAGCCTTACGCCACGATGCCCCAGCATCGGATTGACTTCCTCCAGCGACTTCACTTTCTTAAGCAGGTTCGTCTTTTCCTCTATAAGTTTCTTGCAGAGGTCATGGTATTTCTCATCAGCCGTCTCTTCTATGAATTTTTCGATTGACGGCAGGTATACGTGCAGCTTAGGGTCGAGCATTTTCGATATGCTTGGGATTTCCTGAAGCAGGCTGACTGCGGCATCGAAATCACGCAGGTATGAAAGCTCACGCGAAATCTCTTCCGTGGATGGAAGGAATTCATGGAGCGGGATGTCAAGAAGGCGGATTGTCACCGGAAGGGGCTGCATCGACTTCAGTATTCCCTTGAAATCCTTTTTCTGTAAAGGAAGGAGCTTATCCAGAGCTTTCATCCTCTCTTCCTTGTTATCCGCCAGAATCATCTCCCGCACTATGGGCAGGCGGTCGGGAGCATTGAACATGCGCTCGGTTCTGCAAAGTCCGATTCCTTCCGCCCCTTCTCTTTTCGCCATCTTCGCCCCTTCGACGGTATCCGTGTTTGCCCTCACCCCGAGCTTTCTGACTTCATCAGCCCACGATAGCAGCTCTTTTCCCTCTTTCGTGAATGCAGGAGGCACAAGCGGAACGGCACCTTTGATGACCGCTCCCAGCGAGCCCTCTATGGTAATCATGTCCCCTTCCTTGAACGTGAATTTTCCTATCCTGCATTCCCCCTTTTCCTCATCGATAACAAGACCTTCGCATCCGCTAACACAGGGCTTCCCGAGCCCGCGGGCGACCACGGCGGCATGACTTGTGATGCCCCCTCGTGCAGTAAGAACACCCTGAGATGCCGTAATACCATGAATATCGTCGGGAGTTGTCTCCTCTCTCACAAGTATGACTTTCTTTCCCTTTTTGCCGAGCGCAGCAGCCTTTTCAGGGTCTAGAACAATCTCACCGGATGCCGCCCCGGGCGATGCGTCGAGCCCTTTTGCAATGACCTCGTATTTTGCCTTAGAGTCGATTACCGGATGAAGGGCTTTCTCTATGTCGTCCGTGCTCACACGCATAATCGCCTCCTCTTTCGTTATCAACTTTTCCTTCACCATATCCACCGCAACTTTGATTGCCGCTTTGGCCGTTCTCTTTGCAGTTCTAGTCTGAAGGAGGTACAGCTTTCCGTGTTGCACGGTGAATTCCATATCCTGCATATTCCTGTAATGTTTTTCCAGTTTTTCCGAGATTTTAACAAGCTCTTTGTAAACGTCAGGGAAAACTTTTTTGAGGGAGGCGACGGGTTGCGGTGTCCTTTTTCCTGAAACGATATCCTCTCCCTGCGCATTCACCAGAAATTCACCGTAAAGCTGTTTTTCGCCGGTTGCCGGATTTCTCGTGAATGAAACACCCGTACCGGAGTTGTTGTCAAGATTTCCGAACACCATAGCTTGAACCACCACTCCCGTCCCGACATCATCGGGAAGTCCCTGGTGCTTCCTGTAGCTCCTTGCCCTTTTGTTGTTCCATGATTTGAATACCGCCTCAACAGCCATGAACATCTGCTCCTCCGGCTCATCAGGAACGGATGCTATTTTTTTGTAATCCTGAACAACTTTTTTAAGTCCGTCCACGGAAAGCTCTTGGTCGGTCTTTGCCTTCTCCTGTCTTTTTCTTTTTTCAAGTGCGTTATCGAATTTTTTTTCGTCTATGCCGAGCACGACACTTCCGAACATCTGGATAAAGCGGCGGTACGTATCGTAAGCGAACCATTCATTCTTGCTCTCCTTTGCAAGTGCTCTGACGGTTTTATCATTCAGACCGAGATTGAGTATGGTATCCATCATTCCGGGCATCGAGACAGGAGCACCTGAACGTATGGAAACAAGAAGCGGATTCTTAGAGCCGCCAAACTTTCTTTTTGTTTTCTTTTCAAGCTCTTTCAAAGCTGACAGAATTTCCTTTTTCAACGGTTCTGAAAGCTCCTTCTTTTTAAGATAAGTGACGCAAGCTCTTGTTGTGATTACAAAACCGGGGGGGACTGGTATGCCTATACTGCTCATCTCTCCTAGCTGAGCCCCTTTATTGCCCACCAGATTCTTCATCTCCTTTTTAACTTCCTCAAATGCATAAACTTCTGTCATTTTTTATCACCATGATATAGGAAGGGAATGATTAAGGAAGACGGTTTATATGCCTTTCGGTTTTCGTGCTGTGCTGTATAGTCCACCAGATATAGTATAACTGATTTCATCCCACGGCCAAATGAAGAATATTCATGATAAAAATTATTCCAGACCCATGTCTATTGAAAATAAAACAAGAGATATCAAATGCAAAATGTTCGGGAAATGAGGTGATGAGCCTTCAAACATAAAGTTAATATTTGCTTCTCCATTCAGCGGACATGAATCCGTTTATGAATCCTTTATTTGCGACAAGACTGCTCAAGCACTATCTCACGGACATTGACAGAGCATGGAGGAAAGATGCCGACGGAATCAGGAGATATCAGGATAAAGCTTTGAAAGGTGCACTCAGATATGCATATCAGGTTCCTCTTTATCACCGGAAATATAAGGAAGCGGGGATACACCCGGATGATATCCACGGAATCAAAGATTTAAACAAACTTCCGCTGATAACAAAGGAGGATTTGATACACGGTTTTCCGGATGACATAGTCCCTCCGAATTACGATAAAAGCAATGCCTATGTCGTCGGTACGTCAGGTTCGTCGGGCAGACCCATGTCCATGTACAAGGATATGGAATACATAACGATAGAGGCGCTTGGCGGCGTCCGCCTTCTCAAAGCTTACGGCATGAACTGGAGAAAAACAAAGATTACCAACATAGGCGATTTTTCCGTTCCCACAACAACGGACGAGGAATGTTTGAAGAAAGGTCTGATGGGCAACCTCTCTCCTTTCTTTTCGCTTAAAAATTACCAGACTCTGTATACGGGCAAGGAGGCAAAAGTTTTGATGGGAGAGATGGATAAATTTGGGCCGGAGTTGCTCATTGCATACACGAGCGTTTTGATGGGTCTCGCTTCTCTTAAAATGAACGGAATGGGGAAGAAGGTCAATCCAAAATACATCGTTTCGAGCGGAGAGGTTCTCGACGGCTATTCCAGGAAATACATAGAAGAGGCGTTCGGGGTCCCAGTCCTCAATCTCTATGCAACGACAGAAGGCGGCTCAATAGCCTTCGAATGCCCCAGCAAAAATCTTCACATAAACAGCGATTTCACCTATGTGGAAATTCTCGATAAGGAAGGTGAGGCAGTAGATGACGGGGAATTCGGGAGCATCGTCATAACCCGCCTGTACCGAGGGGGAACACCCATAATAAGGTACACGGGGCTCAATGACATAGCATCCCTTGACAGCAGACAATGCGACTGCGGAATGCACACGCCCCTCATGAAAAGTCTCGAAGGAAGGAAAAAGGATGCCGTTATATTTCCGGGAGGCAGAATATTTCCGCCGGCTACCATCCCCATGCCCCTTGCGGAGGCGGCGGGCAAATTCAATACCCTCCAGATAAAGCGCTTCCAGATTGTTCAGAACGACATTGATGACATAGAAATCCGGGTGGAGATAGACGAGGAGCAACGTGATAAAGGTGTGAAAGTGGACAAACTGCTGGAGGAAATACGCAAAAATTATCAAAAACTTGCGGGGGAGGGCGTTGCAATAAATGTGAAAGAAGTCAAAGAGGTGGAACGGGTGGGAGATTCCATCCCTCTGGTCATATCAAAGCTTGACAGAAAAAAAATCGATGAAATACTCCTTTAGATTGCATTCTTGTTTCCATGCTTTCTATCCCTTCTTCCGAAAACGACCACGGGGCATATGTTTATGCAGTCACCGCAATGTATGCAATTATCTTCATCAATCCATGCCTTTCCGTTTATGATTGAGATGGCGTTCCGCTTGCACTGACCGATGCAGACTCCGCACCCCATGCAGTTCAAAGCCCGCTCGACTACGCCCTCAGCCTTCCTTTTTTTACTGTCGTCGTCGGAACTCACTTCCGCCTTTCCGTCCGAAAATGTTACTCTAACGCCATCGACAACATAGCCGTCCTCCGCCGCCTCCACCGCCCCCATGCTGTTCAGGGCGTTTTTTATTCTTTCGGCATCACCTTTGGTAACTTCTTCATCATTTTCGGCACTGCTTTCTGCGACGTCATCAGCCCATTTCGGGGGCACCACCCATCTCCACAACCCCTGCTCTATCCACTCCCTTCCCAGCCCGTGCTTCTCGGCATATGCTTCAAGTTTTTCCATGAGCTTGCCCCGGTCATCATGCTTTTTGAATTCGAACTCCGCCATATCGCTAGCGGGGCACAGCCAGCACCCTATGCGCGAAAATCCCCGCTCGTACATAACATTCCATTTTATGCCGTATTCTTTGTACTTGGCGAACAGATAAAGCCATACGTGAAGTGCCGTCCAGTTCTGGATTGGAGAGGCGCCCACCTGCTCCGCCACCCACGGATTTTTCCATATGCTGCCTTTCTTCGACCTCTGCTCGGATTCATACCTTCTCTGCCCTATGAATGAAAGCACGCCTCCGGGGAAATGTTCTTTTATAAGGCGGGTCGTGGGGCCCAGCTTGCATGTCTTGCAGCACCATCTGAAGTCCCTTGCCGGAGGACCGAAAAAGTCGATGGCTTTCCAGAATACATCCCCTGCACTTTCCTCGATGAGCTTCAGGCCGAGACGCTCCGCCACTTCATGGACATGCTCGACCGTTTCGTTGAATTCGAGCCCTGTATTTATGAAAAATATCGGAGGTCGGTATCCCGCATCCAGCAGAAGAAACAGAGTTGCAAGGCTGTCCTTCCCACCGCTGAACGACACCGCCATGGGCAATTCATTCGCCTCGACGGTTTTTCGTATGAATTCCTTTGCCCTCTCGATTTTTTCTGAAAGAATTTTCCCGTTTGCCCTCAGAACGTCATCCCATGTTCCGCCGCCTGCTTTTTCCTCATTCTCAATCCCTTTCCATCTTACCTTGACGGCCATGCCGTGTCTTCTGTTCACCATTTCCTCGCCGCCCATATATGCCTTCCCCACGGCTATGACCTCGTTATCTGGAGAATATACCACAACCTCATCGCCTTTCTTTATCTCCCTGCTGGCGTCCACCACGCCCGGAGCAAGAAGGCTGGAGCCGTTCAATATCGGTTTGATAGCACCTTGGTCGGCAACCACGAATCCTTTTGACGGATGTATCATGGCTGCAAACCATACTCTGGGAATGAAACGGAATGTCTTCTTCTTCACATCGTACTGCAGCGCTCCTGCCACCTTGCCGTTAAAAATCACCTCGTCCATTCGGTCTATGGCGGGAACATCGTTCAGCAGGACAACTTCCGGGAGAACGGCATTTCCGAACTGCCTTCGAATGACCTCTCTGCACAACTCGATATCGAAAGGAAACGCAGGCCGGACGTCGCCGGGGGGCGTGAGTTTCACTTCCGATGTCTCGCCGCCGCATACCCCGCATGTCTTGCCGAGAACGGGCAGATTGCAATTATGGCACCATCTTAACTCTATCCTTCCGAGATAAATCACAGATGCAGATGCTTCATGTGTTTAAAGATTTGTTCATGATGAATTATATCAAAACTCAGACGGGTGTGTTCATATCCTCCGGCTCAGCAGCCATATGCTGCCTCATATAGTTCAGAAATCGGCGGAACAACTCCTCCTCTATCTTTCCGTCCATCTTTACGTGGATTGTATGATTCTTTTTCGGATGCACCCTGTTTATCAAAACATCTGCGGTGCATTTCGGATTTGCCTTCATTGCCGTCATTTCGATGCTTTTCCCGCCTTTTGTTTTATTTGCTTCTCTTACCAGCATTTCTATGCTTTTTCTCATGTCATTTCCTTTCTCCGGATGCTCGTAAAGCACTTTTCCGTCCATGATTATTTTCATCATGTTTGAAAATTTTGCTTTTGAAAGGGCTCTTGCCGTCATCTCGGCTGCGGGGATGATTTCAAAGTTTTCTTCCACCTCATCGTAACCAGTAATCTCTCTAATTTTTCCGAGGAGAAAGTTTGACGGAGTGACTTTCTTCTTCTCCACATCCATGTCAAAATGTATCTCGACATCTTCCAGATACTTCTCTCTTTTCCGGGCATGGAATTTTTTGATTTTGTGGGGTGGATTTGTGGCATTAACCCAGTCCATTACCTCAGACGGAGAGTAAACCCACGGCGGCTCCACGCAATCCTTGATATT
>CAZQQE010000021.1:0-14043 GCA_964595325.1 uncultured Thermoplasmatales archaeon
CCGTGAGGCTTCCGTCCGAGATATAGAGTTTTGTCGCCGTGAACTTGGAAGGCATGAAGCTGAACTCGTGTGTCGTTGCATACTCCCCGTCATACACGCCGGCGGGGTCACCCGGAAATGTATCGCCTCCTACAAGCAGCATTCTGTTGAACCATGACGGGTCGGCCGGCGAGCCTTCATAAGCAATTATTTTGTTGACTACGGTCTGTACCTCGCCTTCGTTTCTCGCCGGCAGGCGACCGACGTATACGTCAGGGTACAAATCGCAAGTATCAGTAGCCGTGTCCGTCCACTCTGCGAATTTTCCATTGCCATTGCTGTCCCATGATGAGAAATTGCCGTCTGCATCATAAATGTCGGCAAAGTATAAATCGCTGAGGTAACCGAGCTCACCCTCATCGCCGGGCACATAATCCTTCAATGCCGAATATCGTACGGGCGTCCACCATAAACTGTCATCAACCTTGTTCGGTCCGTCCATTCCCCAGTTTCCCGTCCACATGGACTTTTTTCCGCCAACAAGCAAAACATACTTTATGCCCCACTGCTCTATCGCATCCTTGATGAAGTACTTAACCTTCTCTGCGCCGTCTCTTCCCTGATATTCCGATACGATATCCTCGACGCTCTTCATCGTTGTTTTTGTTCCATGGGCATTTTTAAAATCGACCAGCGGCTGGAGAGCATTTTCAAAAGCCTGAGGCGCGATGATTACGAGGTCGTATGTATCCAGGTTTTCGTTTACAATCGGGCTGCTGGGTTCCTCGTATGTGATGGTTACGTTAATCTCGTTTACATATTCAATCTGGTTTTCCGCCGGATAATACCTCACCGGGTAGAACTGCATGGCAAGAAAAGTCACATGCTTCCCGTCGGCAAGCCCTCCTCCGAGAGTATAACGGTACCACGTCTGCGGATAAGCGTTGCTACTTTTGTATACCGCCTCATTGGGAACGCATACTGCTTTTTTCTCCTTCACATTCAAAGCCACAGGTTTGTACGCCGGCTGGATTTTCTCCGGCACTGTCATTCTCGACGGATTCGGTGGTGCCATGTCTACGTGCACTTTTGTACCCAGAGGAAAGGTCAACACTTTCGTCTTTACGGGCAGCACGGGATTTCCATCTCCGGACGTCGAAGACAGTCCTTCTATCTTTATCGACGAGTATTCTTTCCCGCTGACCACGGCAGGCGTCGGAAAGTTCATAGAAATACTCATTTTTTCCTCTTTCTCGTAATGATTAGAATGGCCGTCTTGCCCGCTACTCATCATCTCTCTGTTACTTCCTGCCATCCCGAAACTAACGGACAGCATCATTGCCACTACAAATATACCTACAATTCTTCTTTTTGTCATGGATTTGCCTCCAAAATACGAAATATTGAAAGCACTTATAAACGTTATCCCGTCACAAAATCACTTCAAAATTTTACCCGTTTCCATATACCACATATACAGGTCAAGCTCTGCAAGAGTTATACCAAGCATGTCTGCCAGCCCTTCAAGCTTTTTTTCAATGGTTTCGTACCTCATTTTATTCAGGCTTTTTGGTATTTCGTCTATGAGTCCATGTCTTTCCATCGCCCTCAAAATATGGCGGTCTATGATTGCCACGTTTTTGTAGCCCGTATTTCTCATGAAGTGACTCGCTTCTTTATAACCAAAACCTTTCACGTTTTTTACGAGCCATTCCCTCATTTTCCTTTCATCTGAGAACTCATTCAGTATTTTGTCTATATCTTCGTACTTCCTGTTATAGCAAATATACCCTGCTCTGTTCGGGAAACGGTATCCGTTTTTTTTCAGCTCTTCCCTCAATTCTTCCTCACTTGAGTTATGAAAATCATTATGCAAATTTTTCTGAAGTTTTATGCCCATATCTGCAGATGAATTTGCCGTCAAAACACAGAAGCACATCTCGCTGAATTTGTCCTTCACGTTTTCGAATTCTCTCATTCTCCTGTCTACGACATCCTTTATTTCCGTACTCATCAGATTTTTTAATTTTTCGAGTAACTCATCCTTGCCGTTCATGCGGAAATGTAACACTCGCCTGCTTTTAATGTCTCCTCAAAATATAAAAACATTTATCGGATATCCGGGCATGCTCGTGAAGGGGAAAGTTCTGAAGTACGGGGATGATATAAACACCGATGTTATTTTCCCCGGGAGATACCTCGACATAACCGATTCTGAGGAGATGGCAAAGCATGCAATGGAAGACCTCGACCCTGACTTTCTGGGGAAAATAGGAGACGGGGCTATTATTGTCGCAGGGAAAAATTTCGGCTGCGGTTCTTCGAGAGAACAGGCGGCTACTTGTCTCAAATATGCGGGGGTAAAAGCCATAGTTGCAAAATCATTTGCAAGAATATTTTACAGAAATGCGATAAATCAGGGGATGCCTGTATTCGACAGTACGGAAACAGATGAATTTAGCGAGGGGGATATACTGGAAATAGACACTGATAAGGGCATTCTGAATGACATCACATCGGGCAGAACTTACAAAATAAATCCGCTTCCTCCTTTCCTCAACGAGATAATAAAAAGCGGTGGGCTCACAGAAAGCTTAAAGTCAGAGGGGATAAAATGAAATATAAAATAGCATGGTTACCCGGGGATGGCGTCGGCAGGGACGTCATGGAAGCAGCGAAAATGGTTCTTGACTCGTTTGAGCTGGATGCGGAATATATCGAAGGAGATATAGGCTGGGAATTCTGGAAAAAAGAAGGGAATCCGCTGCCCGACCGTACAATTGAACTCATGAAAGAAACGGACTGTGCACTCTTCGGGGCGATAACATCAAAGCCCAAGAAGGCGGCGGAGGCGGAGTTGCCCGACCGATTTAAGGGAAGGGAGTATTTCAGCCCGATCGTCAGGGTGCGCCAGCTGTTCGACCTCTATGCAAATATGCGCCCGTGCAGGGCATATCCGGGAAACCCGCTAAATTACAGGGATGATATAAACCTCACAATATTCAGGGAAAATACGGAAGGGCTTTATTCTGGCGTGGAGTTTTATCCTTTGCCAGATGCACTGAGGGAAGCTCTGGAAATGCATCCGAAAATGAAGCGCTTCGCTTCAGTTCCGTCGGATGAAATTGCCGTTTCCACAAGGATTTTTACGAGGAACGGCTGCCGCAGGATTTTGAAGAAAGCGTTTGACTATGCATCTGAAAACGGGAAGAAATCCGTTACCGTTGTTGAAAAGCCCAATGTTATAAGGGAAACATCGGGCATGATGGTGGAAGAAGCGAGAAAGATGGCAGAGGATTACCCCGGTATCGAATTGAAAGAAACAAATGTAGATGCTATGTGTATGTGGCTGGTGAAAAATCCACAGAATTATGACGTCATCGCCACGTCCAATTTGTTTGGGGATATTGTTTCAGATCTTTCCGCCCAGTTGGTCGGCGGGTTAGGATTTGCGTGTAGCGGCAACATAGGAGATAACTATGCATTGTTCGAACCCACTCACGGCTCCGCTCCCAAATATGCCGGTATGTACAAGGTAAATCCCACAGCAATGCTGCTATCCGTAAAAATGATGCTCGACTGGTTAGGGGAAAAGGAAATGGCTGATAAACTGGAAAAATCAGTTGCAAAAACGATACGAGAAGGAAAAGTCAGGACATATGATATGGGCGGCAGCTCTTCAACGCTCGAGATGGCAGAAGAGGTAATAAGGAACATGGAATGAAACGGCTGGAGAAAAGATGATGTTAGATATGGTACTGTTAGATATGGTACTATAAGGACTATATTACTTGGAGAAGCATAAGTGCATGTATAAAAAATGTGCATTCGGGTAAATCCATTTGAATATTCGTGCAGACGGTGCCGACTCTGAAAATATAATAACTTATAAATACGAAGATTTTATGTTTAAGATATCCGGTGCTCCAATGGAAGAGAAGGAAATAGAAATTCAGAGGAAGGAGGAAAAGAAAAAAGCAGCAGAGCTACTGGAGGGTTTTGATATCGGAAAAAGGCTCTCAGCCAGAAAAAAAGTAATTGAAGAGTTGTTAAATCTCCATCGTATGGAGGAGAAGACAAAAGCGAGGAAAAGAATTCTCGAATTGAAATCCGGAAGGGAAATAAACGAGATAGTCGGTGATTTTAAGGAATTGGTCGATATTTCCCCCCCCAATGATGAAAATATAGAAGTGGTGGAAATCCATCCGATAAACAAACCGTTTTCATACATAAGGGTAATTTATAATGATTTAAAACATGAATACACATATGAAATACTTGAGCCGACCCTCTCAATGGAGGAGAAAAAAATATTCGAATTTTTGAAGGAGACGCTCATAAAAACAATGAATGTGGAGCTCACGGAATTCAGTGAGGACGAAGCAAAAGAATTCCTCAGGAAGAATGTTGACAGAGTACTGAGTGATTATTCTATCGCTTTGAATGATGTACCGAAGGAAAAAATAATGTACTACATCGTGAGGGATTTCCTCGGGTACGGGAAAATAGATGTCCTTATGCATGACCCTATGATTGAGGATATATCCTGCGATGCTCCGCGTGTCCCGATTTACATCTATCACCGGAACTATGAATCTTTGAAGACCAACATATCATTCGGAAGTGAGCTGGAACTGGACAGCTTTGTTATACAGCTCGCTCAGAAATGCGGCAGGCATATATCCATAGCCCGTCCCCTCATGGATGCGACGATGCCCGACGGTTCGAGAATACAGGCATGTCTTTCAAGAGAGGTTTCATCGATGGGCTCCAACTTCACCATCAGAAGATTCAGGGAAGACCCGTTAACACCCAGCCATCTTGTCGAATTTAATACCATATCCCCGGAAATAGCTGCGTATTTCTGGCTGGCAATAGAGAACGGGGCATCTGCTGTGCTTGCCGGCGGTACTGCTTCCGGGAAAACAACCTCGCTAAATGCATTGTGCCTTTTTATTCCACCTCAGATGAAAGTCATATCCATCGAGGATACAAGGGAAATAAATCTTCCGCACCCGAACTGGATAGCCTCCATAACCCGAGAGGGAACGGCGGAGTCGGGCGAGGGCAGCAAGGTGGGTATGTTCGACCTCCTCAAGGCTGCTCTGAGGCAACGTCCCGAGTATATACTGGTGGGAGAAATAAGAGGAGTGGAGGCCGTGGTACTTTTCCAGGCGATGGCGACAGGGCACACTGTCTATTCGACAATGCATGCCGACTCGATATTTTCGGTTGTTCACCGACTGGAGGGAGACCCGATAAACA
Organism: uncultured Thermoplasmatales archaeon; assembly: GCA_964595325.1. Lineage (GTDB taxonomy): Archaea > Thermoplasmatota > E2 > UBA202 > DSCA01 > VBQP01. Next base: position 5,245 of record CAZQQE010000021.1, read on the forward strand.
TTCCGAGAATACAGCTACAGGCCCTCAATATCGTTGCAATACAGGCGATGATGAGAATCGGGAGGAAGAGGGTAAGGCGAATCAAAAAAATTGTTGAAATCGTGGGAATAGACCCCACCACGGATGATATATTGACAAATGAGGTTTTCAGCTGGAATCCGAGAAAGGACTCATTCGATTATTATGGTAAGGGTCATGTGCTTGACGCAATAGCCGAACAGAGAAACTGGACGGACAAGGAATTGAGCGAAGAATTCAACCGCAGGAAGGAGGTCATCCGGTGGATGGTCGAGAAAGGAATAAAAAATTATGTGGATGTCGGTGAGATAATAGCTGCATATTACAAAAATCCGGACTCCATAATGAAGCGGGTGGAGCAATCGGAAGATTTCATCCCCAAAAAAAGGGAAAATTTAGTGGTGGAGATAAATCAGACACAGACAGCAGAGCCAGAGGAACCATCACGACCCGAAGAGAGCACAGAGCATGAAGCAGAGGGTTTTTCCAAAGAAGAACCGGAGAGAGGCACATTTGGAGGTGCTGAAAAGGAGGAAGAGAACGGGCGAGATGTACAGAGAAACGGATGGAAAGAGCCGGAAGATGAATCGGTAGAGGAGGGGAGAACAGATGCCGCTGAGTAAATATCAGAGCATATGCTACCGACTGCTTGGAAAGAGGGCATCGAAATCCTCACAAATAGAGTACATAAAGAGAAGTATAGAAAGGGCTTATATTGAAGTTCGTCCAGAAGCGTATATCGCGTATGCATGGATGAACGGCATTCTCGGGGGAATAGGCGGCATCGCCTTTGTTATACTCTATCTCTACGTACTGCCGGGTATGGGGATTGTATTGCCCTCCAAGTTGCTGATTATAGTCATTCCGGCACCGATATTGATAGGGGCGATGGGATACCTTATGACAATGATGATTCCCGAAAGCAAGGCAAACTCAAGAAAAAAGAGTATAGATAACAACCTTCCGTACGCACTGAACTTTCTTGCAGCCATGGCGTCTGCCGGCGTCACGCCTGCGGTTGCATTCAAAAGCCTCGCAGAACAGCCTATATACGGGGAGGTGCAGAAGGAGGCGGCGTGGATTTACAGAGACATATCCATATTTAACATAGACATAGTTACCGCCCTGAGAAATGCGGCCAACAGAACCCCGTCCATAAAATTTCAAGAATTCCTGCAGGGTGCAATAACTACGGTTACATCCGGCGGGGAGTTGAAAAAATATTTCTTTGCGAAATCAGAGGAGTATATGCGCGAGAATCGACGTATTCAGAAGGAATTTCTTGAAACACTGGGGGTCATGGCCGAGAGCTATGTCACGGTCGTTGTGGCTGCTCCGCTTTTCCTGATAGTCATGGTATCTGTTATGAGCATGGTTAGCACCGGAGGGAGCGGCAGTTCCTCCCTGTTTATAATGTATATGCTCACATTCATAATGCTGCCCCTTGCCCATCTGGGTTTTGCAGTTGTTTTGAGCTCAATGAATCCGGAGGTATGATGATAGGCAAAAAAGTTTCATGGATTGCATCCGTTTCCACTTTTACCATCATAGCAGTGTCGGTCATAGCAAGACTGGCAGGTGCCCCCACCTTCTCCAACCTTCTGCTTGCCTCGGCAATGGGCGCATTTCTCATATTCTCATGGATTCAGAGGAAGATAAAAGAAGACATGCTTCCGTTTGTGTCGGACGAGTATAAGGAATCTGAATGGAAATACTTTTTTTCCTCCCTTATAGCGTTCATACTCATAATTTTTTCAACTCTGCTGAACGTGTTTATAACATTTTTAGGGATGCCGATATCGCCGGTACTGATAACCATGCTTCTCGGAGCGGTTGTTCTTCTCATGCTTTATACCGTCCTTTCCATACCGACAGTTGAGGAAAGCAGGGGATATACAATACTCTTTATGATTGCATTTGTATTCACCGCAATAGTCATAGGGTCACAGCTGAATCTGGGTATACATCTCCCCAAAAATGTAACCCCCGTACTCAGAGATATGGCAGAACCTCTGTTTCTTATGAACATCGCCCTGATTTTTGAAATAGCATCGTTGATGATTGGGGGTGAAATGCCGCCCCCGACCGCCTCCGTTATCGGCATATACGAGAGGAGTAAGTTCAGAGAAGAAAGACCGCTGATAATGAGAAGGAATGTGATATACCTCTCAATTCTGATATCTATTGTTTTATTTATCATTGCAAATGTCATATCTGTCTTCGGTCTTCCCGGGAATGTGCAACTCCATTCCATCCACTGGGAGTACGCAATCATAGTTGCGGGCATAGGCCTTCTCATCAGTTTGATACTGTACATAATTCTGATAATGCCGGAGAAAGCCGGAGAGATAAAGGAAAAGTACGATATGGAAATGCTCTACAGAATAATGGTACTTTCGACATCTGCTGCATTTGCAGCGGTATTTATAACGATTGCAATACTGCTGCAGTTGGGTGTCATTTCGAATATAGGACCCATATCCCTCTCCCCGAAAAATTCCATGGACTTTGCCATATACGCAATTATTTCCGCCATAGGGCCTTTCGGTTTTTACGAGTATGCAAGATTAAGGAAAATGAGTCAAATAGAAGAACGTTTTCCCGAGTTCCTGCGTGATTTATCCGAATCACGTAAAGCGGGCATGACCATGGCAAGAGCTGTTGAAATGTCGGCAAAAGGCGACTACGGCTATCTGACCCCTGAGATAAAGAAGATGGCTGTCCAGATATCATGGGGTCTTTCGTTCACAGAGGCGTTGAGTCGTTTCGGCGACAGAATTAAAACACCGATTGTGCAGAGAACGACATTGATGGTGGTTAAAGCATCGGAGATGGGAGGAAAGATATCTGAGGTAATAGAGGCGGCGGCTAAAAATGTGAGAGAAATAAAAATACTTCAGGCAGAAAGAAAAATGGAGATGCAGATGTACCTCCTTATAATATACGTTTCCTTCTTTGTTTTTCTTGCCGTTATAATAATCCTCTCTGCCACCTTTTTGCCGGAATTCGAGAAGGCTACGCAGGCGGCTGGCGGCGGCGTAGGCGGTATCTCATTCGGAAGCGTTTCGTTGGAGGAGTATAAATTTATCTACATATGTACGGCTCTTGTACAGGCGATAGGCAATGGTATCGTGGCGGGCTTGCTCGGTGAAGGAAAGATGGCCGCAGGATTGAGACACGGGACGATAATGGTTGTTATGACATACCTATTGTTCAAACTCATTTGATTATTTAGAAAAGTTTATTATTATTGCTTTTATGTTAGTAATGAAAGCAGATGGTGGAAAAATGCAAAAGAACTACAGGAATATATTGAACGATTTGAATTCGCTGGACGGTGTAAAACACAGCTTTGTGATATCCAGAGACGGTCTGTTAATCTATCCCGAAGAATGCAAGGATATCAATCCTGAGGCTTTTGCGGCAATGGCTGCAACAATACTCGGTGCTGCGGAGGCTGCCATGGATGAATTGAACGGAGGTGTCCCTGCGGTGGTTGTGGCGAAAGCAAAAAAGGATAATATCATCATTACCGGTGCGGGGCCCATGGCACTGCTTGCGGTTGTTTCATCTTCAGATGATATTGATGCAGTTCATAAGGCCATGGAAAGTGCATCAAAGGAAATCGGAAAGAATACACGGGAAAAATGATAGAAACGGGCATACCAAAACTGGATGAATTTCTGGGGGGAGGGATACCGGAAGGGAAATCCCTGCTGTTTTATGTATCGCCTGAGGTGGAAGATAGCAATATGAGCATCCATGTACTCCACCATAATCTTGAGATCGGGAAATACTGTATATATGTCCTCTCCAAATCGTCTCCGAAGCAGCTCGAGCAGTCCTTCAAGGAGTTTGGATGGGATATCAAAAAATACGGTGAAAAACTATGTGTTGTGGACGGTTACTCACGTCTCATAGGCGCTCCGTCAGAAAAAAAACACGTTATTCTGGAGCCGCATGATATAATGAGTTACGAGGATGTCATAGGTGATGTGATGGATACCGTGCCGGAAAATGGTGTTGTGGTATTCGATTCCTTGTCTACCATACTGGATCTCTGCGGAGAAAGAGAAGCCATGCAGGGGATATACCGTATAAACGAAGAAATAGGCAGGAGGAACGGCGTTTCCGTTTACAATTTTACTGCGTGGCCGTATAAAGAGAGTATAATATATCGGATAAAGAGGGGATTTGACGCCATAGTGGAAATAAATCCCATGGACAGAGAGGCTTTTACCGGGCAGAAGTACCGTGTGTCGAAAGTGGACTGGGGAGGAAAAACCGGAAAGTCGGTTATATTCAGGATTTACAAGCCCGGCGGCGTGAAAGTTTATATCCCGAAAATATTGGTTATGGGTCCTTTCAGGTCGGGTAAAACGACTTTCATAAAACATCTTTCAGAACGGTTTACATCTGTCGACCGGCTCGGAGCGACAGTAGCTGTGGAACACGGCACGATTGACCATGCAGGATGCAGGGCGGATGTGTTCGGCATACCCGGTCAGGAGAGATTTTCTCCGCTGGTGGAAAAAATGGGGGCATCTGCAACGGGCATAATATTGGTGGTGGATTCTTCGAGTCCAGAATATTTTGGAGATGCAATGAAAATGGTGAATGATATTCGCGAGAAAAATATACCGTATGTGGTGGTAGCCAATAAGCAGGATACGGAAGGTGCTCTGAACGAGGATGAACTGAGAAGACGGCTGGGGCTGGAAGACGAAGCTATGGTAAAGGCAATAGCAACTGAAGGAAAGGGCGTGTTCGAGGCATTCGAAATCTTGGTGGATAAAATAATTGAGAAGGGGGATTCCAATGCTGGTTAAGACAGGGATAGAAAGGCTTGACGAACTTATGAAGGGGGGAATACCTGCTACAACTAACACCCTGTTATACTCGCCGCCTTTTATAGGAAAGGAGAATATATTGGATAAATTTGCATTGTCAGGACTTGAGGCAGGGGAACCTATAATATTTGTGCTGACGGACAAGTCGTTTTCCGAGATGAGAAAAGAGATGGAGGCGCTGGATAAAAAATTCCCGGAATACGAAAACGAGGGAAGAGTAAAGTATATAGATGTATACTCCAAGGGAGTTGAGTTTGACGAGGCAGGAGGGGAGAACGTCATATTTGTCGACAGCCCTATCAACAGGGAAAAAATAACCGCTTCGATAATTGCCACGGAGAGGGAATTTGCAAAAAAATACGGGAGACACCGTCTGGTATTCGATTCCACGTCGACATTGATAGTATACTCCGATGCAAAGGCTGTATTTCGTTTTCTTCAGGTGGTGAGCGGCACCTGCAAGCGCCTCGGGGCGACATCGATATTCAGCATGACAAGAGGCATGCACGAAGAGATAGAAGTGCAGACAATAAAGCATCTTATGGACGGCGTTATAGAGATGAGGGAAGAGGGCTCGAGAATGCAGCTTCGTGTTCAGGGATGCGGAGAGGTTGTATCCAGAAATTGGATTGATTACCTTCTTGAGAAAGATGAGATAAAACTCACCGGAGCATTCAGAATGAGCAGGGTTGCATAACGAATTTAACGTGAGATTATGCCTGCCCGCTTACTGCTAGCACTCGTCTGATGGAAATAGAATCGAATATCTGCACCTATGAATTGGGCTGCATACTTTGCATTAGTGGATATTGCTCATGGCTTATGCCGACCACATAATTCCTGCCGAAATATCTTCCAATTCACGCTCGCAGTAGAAACATTTTATGCGAAGTGGCTCTCTGCTCTTGACCACGAATCGTGGCTGTATGGGTTCCTTTGAATTCGATATGCAGTTCGGATTGGCACATTTCACTATGCCCACAATTTCATCGGGCACTATAACCTTGTGCTTTTCCGCCACCTCGTAGTTCCTTATGATGTTTATTGTTGCATTCGGGGCGATAAGGGCTATCTTGTCCACCTCGCTTGCTTTCAATTCCCTGTTCTCAATCTTTACAATATCCTTTTTCCCTTTTCTGCTGTCGACGTTCATAACAGCACTTATTATCGAGTCACCGGTTCCTTCTGTTATTTTCAGAATCTTCAAAACCTTCAGTGCACAACCGGGCGTTATATGGTCAATAACCGTACCATTCTTTATGGGCTGAATCTTCAATTCTTTCATTCTATCCCCCCGAGAACAAGTGCAATGATGGCCATCCTCACAGGCACACCGTTAAAAGCCTGACGGAAGTATGCCGCATACTTTGTTCCGTCCACCTCCGGTGCTATTTCATACACTCTCGGCAGGGGATGCATCACTATAACATCTTTCTTTCCCTTGCCCAAAATTTTGTTGTCTATTTTGTATATTCCGACAACTTTATTATATTCCTCCGGGTCCGGAAAACGCTCTTTTTGTATCCTTGTCACATATAGCACATCAACATCCTTGATGGCCTCTTCGATGTCCGTTTCAAATGATATGGTGGCACCCATTGCCTCGCATTCCTCCACGACTTCGGGCGGCATCTGCAGCTGCTCCGGCGCTATGAATACCATCTCCGCTTTGAATAGGGCGAGTGCATACGCCAGCGAGTGGACGGTCCTGCCGTATTTCAAATCGCCTATCAGGGCAACCTTATTGCCCCCTATATTTCCCTTCTCTTTACGTATGGTGAACAAATCCAGCAGGCATTGCGTCGGATGATGGCCGGCGCCGTCCCCCCCGTTGATAATAGGGACGGATGCAAATTCCGCAGCCATTCTTGCAGACCCTTCCTGCGGATGGCGCATGACAATAACATCGCAATAACTCTCTGCGGTTCTTATGGTGTCCGCAAGACTCTCTCCTTTCTGCATGGAAGTCGCCCCCGGCTGAGCGAATCCTATGACATTTCCTCCGAGGCGCTTCATTGCGGCTTCAAAAGAAAGGCGTGTTCTTGTCGACGGTTCGAAGAAGAGAGATGCCATTATTTTTCCTTTCAATAAGTCACTCTTCTTTTCTCCCCGGGCAATGGGGGCCATACCCTCGGCAACATCAAGGATATGGAGTATTTCATCTTCTGTCAAGTCTTTTATAGATACTATGTCCCTGCCCTTGAAATTCATCATGTATATATGGAAATGGCATTAATAAAAGTTGGTGATGCTGGAGGTGAAACAGGAACCGTCTTTCTAAAAATTTCTTGATATTTCTTTCTCCAATGCCGTCAGTCTCTTTTCCATTCTGTCCAGTATCTCGTTTGACATCGAAACGAGAAGGGCAAGGTACTCCTCGCTGCATATCATTTTCCCATCCATGCCGACGGGTACATCCATTTCCTCCGTGCTTCTTATTTCCATGGTAATTCGGTCGCCGACGGATTTTATGTTTGAGTCTTTGAAACCGCTCTGCTTTGCAACTTTTATAAGGAGCAATGCTTCTTGTATACCCGTGGCAGATACGTGAAAAATGGGCGGCTGGGCGAGGAGCCATATTTTTCCCATTCCCGCATTTTTCAGGGCATTCATAACATCTTTGGCTGTTACTTTTCTGTGCCATTTGCCAAGAAATTTTGCTTCCACTTTATCTCCTATCGAGGGCACTTCGATGAGAACTATCCTTCCGGAACAGCTACTCGTTGTGAAAAATTCGTCTCTGCCGTTGATTTTGTCTATTATCGGTATAACTCGTTTGTCTACTTCTCCGCTTTCCATGGCATTCATCAGTGCGTCCATCGCTCTTTCCTTTGCCTGTATGAACTCTTTGTTCGTTATTTCCTTTACTTCACGGTCAAGAGGCCGTATTATGTCCATTAGTTCGCCCCTCCTTATGGCTGCGGCGCCTGCGATGCCCATAATGATTCCTGCCAGTGTATCCGCAATCAAATCTGTCATCGTGTCATATAGGCTTATCTGGGCAACAGGTATTCCGTGAGAAAAAATCTGGTCAGATGTAAATTCTCCGATTTCCCAGATAGTCCCCATCGCTATGGTAAAAATGAAAATGAAGAAACCGACCATGAATATGTCCATATGGAGGCCCTTCCAATAGACATCCAGCAGATATATTGTCGTCAGGGCAAAAAATGCCACGATGGCGGAAACTGAGAAATGCGCTATCTTGTCATAGTAAGAAATGGAGTATAAGTGCAGTACACCTCCCCAGACGTGGAAGGAAAGTGCCACCGCTATGAGCAATTCCATAATCCACGGAAGGGAAATATGGTAACTTTTCTTTATAAAAAGAGGGCTCATCGCAAGCAGGAAGGCAAAGAAGCAGCCGAATGCCCATTGCCAGTCGTGTTTGTATGCCGACCATATCCCCATTGAAAAAATGAATGCCTTAAGTATGTGGGATGCCGCCAGCCCTATCCTTGCCTCTTCTTTCACATAAGCATAACAAAACACGAGATATTAAACTTTATCAGAGAAATGAGTGAAGAAGGGGGAATAGCCCGATTATTTCACAAGGCTTATCTCTATTGAAGATACGTTTCTCTTGCCCTCATCGGATTCTATTTCTTCGGTGCCTATGGATATGTTCGAAACACTGGCATCAGGCAAAAACTTGTTCTTCACTATTTCGGCAGCGTCTACAGCTCTGGAAATGGCCCTTCCGCGGGCCTTCAGCACGACGCTTTTTGCCCCCTGTTCGAATTCCGTTATAACGGCAATCACATAGCTCATTGGCGCTTTGTTTCCGACATATACTACATTATCGCTCTTTTCTTCGTCCACTATATCACCGCATCCCCCAACATAAAATATTATTTAAATTTTTGTGCTTCTCTCCTGTGTGGCATAATTCCTATTGAATTACCAATAGTTCCCATTATACCCAAGGGGA
>CAZQQE010000022.1:0-13549 GCA_964595325.1 uncultured Thermoplasmatales archaeon
GGTTGACAGAAAGTGGAAGCACATGTACGGAGAACTGCCGGAAGAAAAGTAATCTCTCATAAATTCGAGGAGATTTCTTACTCTCTTTCTTTTATATGCTATAGTAGACATCAAACGAGTTGTACCATTTGAGTTATATCATTTTGAGATATAAAGCGTCATCACATAGAAGAAAACTGTGCCCGGCCATAAGGAGATAACAGGGGGAACATTAAGACCTGTCTTTCATTGGCTTTAGAAGATTATCGTATAAAATCATTTTTGAACGCAGTTTGAGAAAACACATTGTAATTTTTTTATATTCTTCTATTTATACTTATCGGAAGTGCATATCTGATACGAAATCGCAAGTTTTTAATGAGAATTCGGGATTACCGTGCGATGTTGGCTTTCATAGGTACAACCGTTTTTTGCTTTATCGTGTGGCTAGTCCTGACTTTTAACGGGCATATGTGGGGCGCCGATGAAATCATTGCGGGCATAACACTCTCTGCGGTTGCTGGGCTGGCGGGAAGAAAGGTTTTCATCAAAAATTTCAAAATGGCGAATCCCAAGAGATGGCTTTTCTTCATTGCGTATCTGGGGCCGTTCTTCTACCAGCTGGCAAAGGCGAATTTTGATGTGGCGTACCGTGTCATAACCGGAAAGATAAATCCGGGCATAGTGAAGATGTCCCCCGGATTGAAGAGCGACACCGCATTGACATTTCTCGCAAATTCCATAACGCTTACGCCGGGCACTCTTTCCGTTGATACCGACGACGAAAAAAATCTGTATGTACATTGGATAAACGTTGACGAGGATGCATTGAAACAAATGCCCCGTCCGTGCAAGCCCGTGTGCTCGACATTTCCCAAATGGGCAAGGAGGGTGGCAGAATGATATCCTTTGATTTTACCGACCCTTTTATTCTGACATTTGTTGTTCTCCTCTTCTGCATGTTCATAGCAATAATCCGGGTACTGCTGGGTCCGACAACCCCTGACCGTGTGGTGGGGATGGATACGATAAACACGCTCGTCATAGCGGCGATGATAATATTCGGGGCTGCTTTCGATGAAGTCATATACATCGACGTTGCCATTGTTTATGCGCTCCTTTCATTCATCACGACTTTGTTCATTGCAAAATATCTCGAAGGAGGGAGAATATGAATTATGTAGAATGGCTGATTTACATATTCCTTGGCATAGGTCTGTTCTTCAACCTTCTTGCATCCGTCGGGCTCATGCGTTTCCCCGATGTCTACACACGCTTGCATGCAGGAACGAAATGTACGACCTTCGGCTCGATATTTTTGTCGCTGGCAGTCATGATATACGGCGTGTGGAAGTACCATGAAGGCAATACGCCCATGATTTCCCTCTCCATCCATACGTTCATTGCCCTTGTCGCCATAATGCTCACCAATCCCACCGGGGCTCATGCAATAGCAAGGGCGGCACACAGAAGCGGTGTGAAGCCTGCTATGGCTGTTGTGGATGACCTTGAAGAAAAGGAGGAAAAAAATGACGATGATTGAGATAATCCATATTGTTCTGCCCGTGCTGATGATAGCTTCAGCGGTCGCAGCCGTGCTTTTTAAAGACCTTCTTGCATCTGCCATAGCGCTGGGAGTTATGAGTTTGCTTCTGTCCCTTGAATTTTACATCCTCGAAGCGCCCGACGTTGCAATAGCGGAGGCGGGGGTGGGGGCATGCATAACGACCGCAATAATAATAATTGCAATAAAAAATACCGAGAGAATGGAGGGAGAAACATGAGAAAATTGGCTGCAATTGTTTTCATAACGTTCTTTGCATTCATGTTTCTGACGGCATATGAAATGCATGACTTCGGGACGCCGCCGTCGGGCATGGACGACTATATGATACAGAATGCCCAGAATGAAACCGGGGCGAATAACGTTGTTACGTCAGTCGTATTTGACTACAGGGGCTATGATACGCTCGGCGAGACAACTGTGCTTTTCACCGCAATAGCCGGTATAATGGTTGTTTTGAGAAAGGGGGGTAAAAATGAGTGATGAAAACGGCGAGGGGCTTTCTCCCATTGTGAAGGTCATATCGGGAATGCTGTTTCCGTTCATAATGTTATTTTCGTTGTATGTCATCATGCACGGGCATCTAACGCCCGGAGGAGGCTTTCAAGGGGGCGCAATAGGCGCATCCGCAGTGGTCATGCTCATCGTTGCTTTCGGGGCACGCCATACGGAAAAGAGGACGGGCGGCGAGGAACGGCTTTCCGCATTCGAAAGCATCGGCGGTACCGTGTTCATCATCGTTGCATTGCTCGGCTTCGTAATGGCGGCAACGTTCATGGCAAACTTTCTGGTCGGCAGTGCAATCTTCGGGCATATACCTCCATTCGGTTCGAATCCCGGAATACTGAATTCGGGGGGCATACTTCCCATACTGAATCTTGCCGTGGGCATGAAGGTTATCGGGGGTCTGTCCGCGGTTGTGCTTACAATGGCTCTTGTTTCGAGGGAGGATGATTGAATGATATACAACATTCCTTTCTTTGCCGTCATTCTGCTCATCGCCGTGGGGATGTATGCGGTCGTTTTTAAGAGAAATCTGATAAAAATCGCCATAGGCATAACTATCATCGAGAGCGGCATCAACCTTTTCCTCATAACTCTGGGTTACAGGGGAGGAGGCGTCGCTCCCATATTCACAAATCTGCCTTCGGGCGTGGTCATACCGGGCGGGATGGTTTTACCCGTTCCGCAGGCTTTAACTCTCACGAGCATCGTCATAGGCGTCGCCGTGCTTGCCATGATGTTATCCTTTATAATGCGGATATACAAGTATTACGGCACCCTTGACTCTAACAAGATAAGGAGGTTGAAAGAATGAATGAGTTGCTGACTCAATCGCCCGCCCTGCTCATTGCAATACCGCTGCTCGCCGCGTTTCTCACGCCCCTTATCGACCGCGTTAGCCGCAGGGCGAGAGACGTGTTCGTCATCGCCGTTCTCATCGCAACTCAGTTATTGATGATGTTCCTCGCATGGGACGTTTTCACCGCCGGCACTCACATCTATACGATGGGCGCCTCGAGCCCGACCGCCGCCATCCCGGCGGGCGCCGCCGTTCCCATACGGATTGTCCTTCAGGTCGACGGCATGGGCGCATTCATGGGGCTGATAAGCGTTACCGTTTCGCTTGCCGCCGGAATTTATTCCCTTGCATTTATGAAAAAGGAGACAGGGCAGGGGCGGTACTATACGCTGCTTCTGCTCATGGTTGTCGGAATGCTGGGCATGGAATTTACGGGGGACATATTCAATTTGTTCGTGTTTCTGGAAGTGCTTTCGATAGCGTCGGCAGCGCTTGTTGCATTCCGCTTTTACTACGGAGATGCGGTGGAGGGTGCATTCAAGTACTGTGTCGTGTCATCGATTGGTGCCCTCATGGTTCTGTTTGCCATAGGTCTTCTGTACGGGCAGTACGATTTGCTCAATATTGCAGCGCTGGCGCATGTCATGAAGTACACCATGCTCGACAAGATAGCTCTCGTGCTTCTGGTGACGGCCTTTGCAATGAAATGCGGTGCGGTACCGATGCACATGTGGACTCCGGACAGCTACACCGTTGCGCCGGCTCCTATCACGGCTATGCTGGTGGCTGCGAGTCAGGCAAGTCTGTATGCATTGTTCAGAATATGCTTCTCCCTTTACGGCTTGACTCTTGACGCTACGACGGTGGGCATAATACTAATTTCGCTTGGACTGCTTTCTATGTTTGTGGGCGTCACAATGGCCCTGCCCCAGAAGGATATCAAAAGGTTGATGTCGTACCATGCGGTGAGCCAGACGGGCTACATGCTCCTCGGTGTCGGCACGGGGCTTTACCTGCTAGGCAAGTCGGATTTCAGCACATACGGAATGGCTGCAATGGAAGGAGGCATATTCCACATAATAAACCATGCGCTTTACAAAGGACTGCTGTTCCTTACTGCAGGAGCCATATTCTACAAATTCAAGACCCGGAACCTCGACGAGATGGGCGGTCTCGCTCATTCGATGAAGTATACCACCATATTCTTCATGATAGGGGCTCTTGCAATTGCGGGCATACCCCCGTTCAACGGGTTTGCATCCAAACTAATGATTTACGAGTCGGTATACCACGTCAGTCCCATTCTTTCAATCATCGCCATGCTTGTTTCCATAATAACGCTTGCCTCCTTCGTCAAGGTATTTCATTCCGCCTTCATGGGTCCCCCCAAGGAGAATGTCGAGATGGGAGAGGTGCCCAAAAGCATGCTTATCGGAATGGCGATACTGGCAGCCGGCATCATACTGTTCGGGCTTTTCCCCGGATGGGTTGTGAGCAATATCGTTCACCCGGCGGCGCAGGCGCTGGCCAATCAGGCGGGCTATATCGGTTCAGTAACAGGAGGTGCTTAAATGCTCGAAACAACAGGCGGGTACTGGTCGCCGATAGTATGGATAGTTGCATTCATCGTTGCCTTTCTGATAGCCTACATAATATGGGGCATGGGTGAAAAAAAGCACTCGAAGGGAGAGCAGGAAAAGCCTTTTCTATCAGGTCTGGAAGTGCCGAAGGATGAGGCCCATATAAGTGCGGGAAACATATACTGGGGATTCACCGAAACGCTCGGCGGTTATTATGATTTCATGAAAAAAATACATACGGGCATAATCAACGACTATGTTCTATGGTTCCTCGGAATGGCTGTGATATTTTTCATGGCGATAGTCCTGCCGGGGGTGATATAATGGTATCGAAGTCATTCAAAAAGGCTTTGTGGATTTACCATGTCAACAGCGGTTCATGCAACGGATGCGATATTGAAATCGTTGCTGCTTTGACTCCGCGCTATGACGTGGAACGTTTCGGCATAAAGCTCGTCGGCTCTCCCCGTCATGCAGACGTTATGGCGCTTACCGGACCGATAACAAGCGACATGGAAGACAAGGTTAAGAGAGTCTATGCACAGATGCCCGACCCGAAGATAATTCTGGTTATCGGAAGCTGTGCAATCAGCGGCGGCGTGTTTCATGAATCATATCATCTGGCAGGGCCTGTAAATAAAGTACTGCCCGATGCAACCTGTGTTTACGTGCCGGGATGCCCCCCCCGCCCCGAGGCGATTATCGACGGGGTGGTGAAAGCTTGGAAATTCTTAGAGAGTTCAGGAGGTGAGTAAATGGATTTGGACGAGATTGTTGATGCGTTTAAGGAGAAAGGGCTGGATGTCAGAATTCAGACAAGAATGGCTGGTGTGAATAAAAAGACGGAGAGGAAAACTTTATGGGTCAATGTGGAGAGGGAAAGGTTGAGAGAAATCGTCGAATATCTTATCGAGGCATCGGAGGAATTCCCTCACTTTTCCGTCATATCTCCTTCGGATATCGGAGATGAGATTGAAATAAACTATCATTTCTCCGTCGGCTACGGGAAATACATGGGGGAAGTGCCCATAACCCTCAAGGTGACTGTGCCGAAAAGTGATATGTGGGTTCCGACTCTGACCGATTTGATTCCGGGAACTGCATTCTCGGAGAGGGAATTGATAGAGATGATGGATGTCGATGTTAAAGGACTTGAGGACAAACGCCATCTTTTCCTTACGGAAGATTTTCCCGACGGCATATATCCGTGGAGGAGGGATGAAACAGCGCCGAAGAAAACGAACAAACTCTACGAGGGGTGGAAAGAATGAAGTATACCGTACCAATCGGCCCTATACATCCTGCTCTTAAAGAGCCGATAATGATAAACGCTATCGTGGAGGGCGAGGAGATAACCGATGTCGATGTCGTGGCAAGTCAGAATCATAGGGGCATAGAATGGATAGGTATGAACCGTAACAATCCTATACAGACGATATATCTGGCGGAGAGGATATGCGGCATATGCAACATCTCTCATCCCGCATGCCTTGTCATGGCCGTCGAGGAAGCAGCCGGCATAGACGTGCCTGACCGTGCACAGTATATAAGAGTCATACAATCGGAACTTGAGAGGATACATTCCCACCTGCTATGGGCGGGCGTGGCTGCCCACGAAATCGGGTTCGATTCATTGCTCCATTACACATGGAAAGTCAGGGAGAAAGTTATGGATGTGCTGGATGTGGTCAACGGCAACCGTGTTACGAAGGCAATCATGATGTACGGCGGGGTGAGACGGGATATAAAGAAAGAGCATATTCCCAAAATCAGGGAGATGATAACGTATTACCTGGATTTATTCGACAAGGTTGCAAAGCTTTTCCTTGAGGACAAGACGATAAAGATGAGAACACGAAACATAGGCGTACTTACAAAGGAGGATGCTCTGAAACTCGAAGCTCTGGGACCAACTGCGAGGGCAAGCGGCGTAAAAAAAGATGTGCGTCAGGATTTGCCTTACTTTGCCTATCCCGATTTTGACGTTAAAGCAATAACTCCCGATATGCTTACAGGAAAGGTGGTCGGCGATACCTATGACCGCATAGTTGTCCGTCTTCTCGAGGTGAAGCAGTCGATAGGGATAATCGAGCAGGCGTTGGACGAGCTCCCGCCGGGTGAAATTTTATCCGAGGAAAAAATCCCGAAATTGCTTGCCAAAATAAAGAGGGCGGACGGGGAGGCGATAGGGAAGCACGAAGCTCCGAGAGGTGAAGACATACATTACGTCAGGCTTAAGAGCGGTTTTGACAGCCTGTATGCATGGAAAGTGAGGGCTCCGACATATAACAACATAATGGCATGGAAACCCATGCTCATGCACCACCAGATTGCGGACATACCCATTGTCGCTGCCTCAATAGATCCGTGCATATCGTGCACTAACCGTGCCGTTGTTCTCGGTGACGAGGAGAAAATAATAGATGCGGAAAATCTTCACAACTTATCCGTCAAAAAAACAAAGGAGATGATGAAATGACCGGAGATCTGTTTTTCAAAATTATTATGGGAACAATCGGCATGACATTCTTTGCCATTTTATTCGGTCTTTTGTACAAAGGTATAGACAGAAAGATAGCGGCACACATGCAGTCAAGAGTAGGCCCGCCGTTGAGGCAACCTTTCTGGGATGTGGGAAAGCTTATGACCAAGGAAAACATCATTCCGGAAAATGCCGTATCATGGCTTTTCAATCTTGCTCCAGTGGTCTGCCTTGCTGCGTCAATCACCTTGCTTTTGTATATACCGATAGCAGGATATACTCCGATACTCCACGGTTACGGAGATTTGATTCTGGTGCTGTATCTGCTCACCATACCTGCTCTTTCGATGGTTGCCGGCGGCTTTGCTTCCGGCTCCCCTTATGCGACCATAGGCGCCCAGCGTGAAATGGTCACTATGATGTCATACGAGTTTCCGCTGGTAGTTGCGGTGATGGGGATAGCATGGAAGATGAGTGATGCTTTCAAGGGGGGTGATGTCTTCACCCTTTCTTTCATTTCGTCTCATCCCATATGGAACAATGTCGGGCTGCTCGGTATCGCCGGCATCATCCTTATCCTTCTTGCGGTCGTCATAGTCCTGCCTGCCGAGCTTTCTAAGATACCTTTTGATGTGGCGGAGGCGGAGACGGAGATAGCGGGAGGGCTGCTCGTGGAATACTCCGGGAGGAACCTCGCGATGTTCTATCTTGCGGACGGCGTGAAGACTTTTGCTCTTACATCTCTGGTTGTCGCAATTTTCTTCCCCTACGGCATATCTCAATTTTTTGCTCTCGGCAGCATCCCCTCCTTTATCATTGACTTCCTGTTTTTCCTTTTGAAGGTATTTTTGGTGATGACGTTTGCGGTCACGCTTATACGGGTTGCAGTCGCCCGTCTGAGGATAACACAGGTCGTTTCCACTTACTGGATTTCTATAACGCTCATGGCATTGCTGGGGCTTGTGTTGCTCATGTGGGACTCTCAGGTTCTTAGCGTGAGGTGGTGGTAAAATGTTTCCGATGTTGACTCAGCTGATGAAGCAACTCTTCCACAAGCCGTTCACCAACAAATTTCCGGTGAAGTACGCACCGAACAACGTGACGGAACTGCTTAAAAAAGTCGAAAGCGGAGAGGCGAAGATAAACCCGCCGGTGGAGCTGCCCGAATGGTTCAGAGGCAAAATCGTCTATGACAGAGATAAATGCATAGGGTGCAAGCTGTGTATAACTGTATGTCCTTCAAAAGCAATAGAATTCAAGGAAGAGGAGAAGAAAATAAAGATATATGTAAGCAGGTGCATATTCTGCAGCCAGTGCAACGATGTTTGCCCGGTGAATGCCCTTCACATGAGTAATGAGTTCATGCTTGCAGATGTTGATAGGCTGAGCGATAATCTGATAGTGGAGTAAAGAATTGTGACCGATAAATAGAGCAGAACTTCAGTAAACGATAACATTGACTAATATGTTCTTGTCCTTCACCTTTTTTTCTATATTTTTAATCAAATTTTTATCATAAAGGTCATTTATCCTACCGGATTTCCTGTCTATTATGTTTATATGGGGCTTTATTTCCGTTTCTACTCTTGTTTCCCCTCCGACGGTGAAGAGATATATCAGCCCTGTTTCCTCGAATTTCATCATGGTATTGTAGAGTGTTGAGAAGCTTACCGTCGGCATTGTCTTTTTGACTTCTTCCATCAACTCCTTGAGGGCGGGATGCTTCCCTTCATATTTTTCAATGACTTTCATTATTTCAAGGCGTTGAGGCGTCAATCGGTAGCCCTTCATTTTCAGCTTTTCTGCCATTTTTTCGTACTCTCTCATACTATGTTATCCCCTATTTGTATTAAAATCTTTTTGAGAATTACTTTTTGATAGAAATCATTAAATAATAATACTACATACAAATAACGGTGACAATATGAAAAAGATGAGCGAAAAAGCTTCACTGGAAGCATTCCAGGGTGAATCCATGGCGCATATGAAGTACAATATATATGCGGACGTGGCAGAAAAAGAGGGATATCCCAACATTGCAAAAATGTTCCGGGCTATAGCTTATGCGGAACAAATTCATGCATCCAATCATGCCAGAAATTTGGGTTATATAGGCAAGACGGAAGAAAATCTTTCTGATGCCATAAACGGAGAAACATTTGAGGTCGAGGAAATGTATCCTTCCTATATTCTTACAGCCGAAATGCAGAACGAGAGCGGTGCAAAAAGGGCATTCCAATATGCTCTTGAAGCGGAAAAAATACATGCAAAAATGTACGGAGAGGCGGAGGGGCTGGTGAAGGAAGGTAAGGACGAGGGAGATGAAAACATCTACATATGCCCGATATGCGGCTATACCCATGTGGGCGGTGAGCCCGATTCATGCCCTGTATGCGGTTACAACGGTGAATTCAAAAAATTCTGAGGGGAGAGAATGAAATTAGGAGATGTATCAAAAGATTTTATTTTGAAAGATAACAGGAACAGGGAATTCAAACTGTCGGAGCACAGAGGAAAGAAAGTTCTGCTCTCATTCCATCCTCTTGCATGGACGCCTGTATGTGCTGAGCAGATGAAATCGCTGGAAGAAAATAAAGAGAAATTCGATGAGCTGAACACGGTGGCGGTCGGCATAAGCGTTGATTCCGTTCCGTGCAAAAACGCATGGGCAAAAGAATTGAAAATTGCGGAGACGCAACTTCTGTCGGATTTCTGGCCCCACGGCGAGGTTGCAAAAGCATACGGCATGCTGAGAGAGGAAGGTTTTTCGGAAAGGGCGAATATTGTCCTTGACGAGGAAGGGAAAGTAATATTCATTAAGACCTATGATATTCCCCAGTTGCCGGATATAAACGAAATAATTGATTTTCTGAAGCAGTGATAAAATGGGTGAAAAAGCAGCAGAATTCTGCTTGCCCGATGAGAAGGGCGAGGAAGTATGCCTTAAAGACTTCAGAGGAAAATGGGTCGTGCTTTATTTTTATCCCAAGGATAACACATCCGGCTGTACAATGGAAGCAGTTGATTTCACGGAGCACATTGGCGAATTCGAGAAAATGAACACCGTTGTTATCGGTGTAAGTCCGGATTCGCCGAAAAGCCATGTCAAATTCACGGAAAAACATGGTTTGAAAGTAAAACTTCTCAGCGATGAAAGCCACAAGGTGCTTGAGAAATACGGTGTATGGCAGCTCAAAAAGATGTACGGAAGGGAATATTACGGCGTTGTGAGAAGCACTTTCCTCATTTCTCCGGATGGAAAAATTGAGCACGAGTGGAGAAAAGTCAAAGTAAAGGGGCATGTGGAAGATGTGTTAAAAAAGCTGAAAGAACTGAGTGGGTGAGTTCAACGAGATGAAAAGTAACGGAAGAAAACCCAACCATCTGATAAATGAGAAAAGCCCTTACCTGCTGCAGCATGCTTACAATCCTGTTGATTGGTACCCGTGGGGGAAGGAAGCATTCGATAAAGCAAGGAAGGAAAACAGGCCCATATTTTTGTCAATCGGCTATTCCACGTGTCACTGGTGCCATGTAATGGCTCACGAGTCGTTCGAGGACGGGGAAGTAGCTGGGCTTATGAACGAGACTTTTGTCTCCATAAAAGTTGACAGGGAAGAAAGGCCGGACATAGATGGCATATATATGAGAGCAAGCCAGCTTATGACAGGAAACGGGGGCTGGCCTCTTACGATAATAATGACGCCCGATAAAAAGCCGTTCTTTGCAGCCACGTATCTGCCGAAAGAGGGAAGGGCGGGCATGCCGGGCATGATGGAGCTTATACCTGCAGTTAAAAAATTGTGGGAGGAGCAAAAGGAAGGGCTGGAGTCGATAGGTGATAAAGTGGCCGATGCCATGAAAATATCATCTGCTTCATCATCTGAAGGAGAGATTGGAGAAGAAATTTTTAAGGAGGCGTACATGGCATTTTTTCAATCATTTGATAAAATGTACGGGGGGTTTGGCATATCCCCGAAATTCCCCACGCCACAGAATCTGATTTTTCTTCTCAGATACTGGAAGCGCAGCGGTGACGAGAAAGCCCTGGACATGGTGGAGAAAACGCTGCAGGAGATGCGCCTCGGAGGTATATACGACCATATCGGATTCGGTTTCCACAGATATTCGACAGACCGGCAGTGGCATACGCCTCATTTCGAAAAAATGCTTTACGACCAAGCGTTGATAGCGATGGCATATATGGAAGCATATCAGGTAACGGGAAAGGCGGAATACGGCAGAACGGCGGAGGAGATTTTTGAATACGTTCTGAGAGATATGACCTCGCCTGACGGGGGATTTTATTCGGCGGAGGACGCAGACAGCGAGGGGAAAGAAGGGGCGTTCTATCTCTGGGACAAAGGAGAAATGAACAGCATTCTCGAAAATAAAGAGTTCGAAACTGCATCAGCGGTTTTCGGCATAAACGATGAAAATAAGATAATCCACATAAGAAAAAACATTGACATTGAAAAAATCCGTCGGAAATTGTTTGATGCGAGAGAGAAAAGAATACATCCTGCCAAAGATGACAAAATCCTGGCTGACTGGAATGGTTTGATGATTGCTTCGCTTGCCATGGGAGCACGAATTTTTGATAATGGGCGTTATGCTGCGGCTGCGTCAAAAGCAGCAAATTTCATGCTAAGCAAAATGAAAACCCGGGATGGACTCATGCACAGATACAGAGGAGGGGCATCAATACCTGCCTATCTCAACGACTATGCCTTCCTTATATGGGGTCTGCTAGAACTTTATGAAAGCACTTTCAATGTCAAATTTTTGAAGGAAGCTATTGAGATGAACGACGAACTCATCGAAAAGTTCTGGGACGATAAAGGCGGCGGTTTTTATTTTACGTCAAACAATGAACTTTTCAGGCAGAAGGAGGGAAATGACGGTTCAATACCTTCAGGAAATGCGATTGCAATGCTGAACATGCTCCGCCTCGGGAGGATAACTTCAAATGTAAAATTTGAGGAAAAAGCTCGTGAAACGGCAAAAACATTTTCAAATGACGTGCGGAAGTTTCCATCTGCCCATGCCACATTTATGGTTGCACTAGATTTCATGTTCGGTCCGTCATACGAGATAGTGATTGCGGGGGAATCTTCATATCCGGAAACGGAGAAAATGGTAAGGGCTGTCAACTCCATTTTCATACCGAACAAAATTTTGATATTCAGGCCTACGGAACGGGAAAAACCGGAAATAACATCCATTGCAGATTTTACCGCAGAAATGGGAGATGTGGATGGAAAGCCGACTCTTTACGTATGCCATAACCATGCCTGCCGGAAGCCGATAACCTCCATTAAAGAGATATACAAAGCGTTTGATTGATGTAAAATTTCATATATCTTTATTGGCTATGCTTATGGAATGAATACAGATGCATTCAGACTCGTGAGCTACGGCATGTTCGTTGTGAGTTCAAAGCGTGGCAAAGAGTTAAACGGGCAGATTGCAAACACTGTTTTTCAGGTATGCGCCGAGCCACCTGTTATGGCTGTTTGCATAAACAAAAAAAATTATACACATGAATTCATAGGGGAAAGCAGGGTTTTTGCTATCTCCATTCTTTCAAGGGAGACATCCATGAAATTTATAGGACAGTTCGGATTTAAAAGCGGCAGAGATATTGACAAATTTAAGGGCGTGGAATACAAAATCGGCAAAACGGGTTCCCCTCTGATGACTGATTTCAGCATTGGATTTATAGAGGCGGAGGTTATGAAAAGCATGGATGTTGGTACACATACACTTTTTGTAGGCAAGGTTATCGATGCAGATGTCAAAGGCAACGGGGAGCCCATGACGTATGCTTATTACCACCAGATAAAAGGCGGCAGGTCTCCTGAGACGGCGCCGACCTATATAAAAAGCCAAAAGGAAGAGGTGAAAAAAGTGGAAAAATATATATGCAAAGTATGCGGGTATGTGTACGACCCGGAGAAGGGAGACGAGGACGGCGGCATACCGCCCGGAACCCCGTTCGAGGATATCCCCGATGACTGGGTGTGTCCCGTATGCGGAGCATCGAAAGACCAGTTCGAAAAGACAGAGTAGGATAGATTCCGGTTAAACTTTTATAGGCTTTGGAATTATCCAATCATGACCGGGATAAGGGATATGATTAGAATTGCCATAAAGTCAGAGGTGGATGCGGCGGAAAATTACAGAAAGGCGGCGGAGCAGACAAAAATATTTCTGCTTAAGGATAAGTTCAGATTTCTACAGAATGAGGAGATAGGTCATAAAAACCTGCTTGAAAAACTTTTTAAGAAAAAGTTTCCTGACGAAGAGATTGTTCTGCCAGATGAGAGCGAAATGCCTTTCCCATCCTTTAATGTTACGGACGATATGCAGCTTTCGGAAATTTTGAAGAATTCAATGGAAGCGGAGAAAATCGCCTCGGAGTTTTACAGGGATATGGAGAAGGAAGCAGATGGAAATGAGGAGAAGGCAATGGCAAAATATTTATCAAGCATGGAGGAAAGCCATTATTATCTTCTGAAAAGCGAACTTGAGATTGCATATAACTTCGAACTTTACGACGAAGTTCACGATATGATGCATGCCGGGCCATGAGTTAGTCGGGATAAATTAGCTCAACAATTCCTCTACCTCTCTTTTTC
>CAZQQE010000023.1:0-13513 GCA_964595325.1 uncultured Thermoplasmatales archaeon
ATGAAAGATTTTCCAGAGCAAAGGGAAATGCTGTAGAATTTTTTGAATCGGAGGGGGCTGTGCTATAGGGGTTGCAAGGGATACGGGCAGAACGAAGAAATCGTTGCTGTCGTCTTTATTCACCACCTTCACATACCCCTTAAAGTTCCTGATTTTTTTGTCGGGCACAACCACCGATACTTTCACAACATCTTTGTCTCCCGGTGAAAGATTATTGCCATGCGACGGGGTGAATGTCCATGTTCCCCATTCCGGGTATTCCGCTATCTCCCAGTCAAGTGTAGAGTTCGGCTCGCCTGCATTTTCAACGGTGAAATTGGCAGCAAGAACGCTTCCTGCCTCCACATCCGCCCAGTTGAAATTTCCGTCGCAGTAAACGTCAGAGCCTGACTGCTTGCTCATAATATCCACGATAACTCCTTCGATGACAGTCAAACCATAAGGCATATCGTCGGGCAGCATGTACCAGCCGTCATATGCTCCGTTCCACCCGAAGTTCAGATGGTAGTAATCGTCGGTATTGTATCCGTCAACAACGAGATTGTGCCCGGAGTTCCAGTCGGAAGTCACAACGGCGAGATGGACGGGAATGCCGTCCACAATATTCATCCTCAACCTGCCGTACAACTCCGGATTGCTTCCATTTAACAATTCCGCGCCGTCAATGCCGAAGCGAAGGTAAGCCTGATATGCCTGATTTACTCCGAATGTGCCGGATATCTCCGAGCTGTACACCTGCTTTGCCGCAACTCCGCATGCAAATACGATGGCTGCCTTATCGGTATCTGTGATAGGAACACCACTTTCATAATGAGAGGACAATGCGGCAAGATATCCGTTGAGTTCGGGAAATGACGGAAAGTCATATTCCTCATGGTCGTCATCGATGACGTAGTGATGTATGTAGTCGTGATGATAATCGTCGCTGTCATTGAAGGAAATGCCATTTGTTGTCTTATGATAATTCAAAATCTGGGCCATCGCAACGGCAGGGCATCCGGCAACGCTTCTCTTACCGTCATCGAGCGGGCAAAAATCGTTGTAGGGCGAACCCTGACTCCACGTCGTCTCCACCCATCCGCCTGTCGAGGTTGTTCCCTCCGGAGGCCACTGCTGGAAATTACCCTCAGCATTTCCATTCAGCAGTCTGTCCCACATGGCCTTTCTGTCTTCTATAACGCTTTCCGGCAAATTACGGATGTTCTCAAGGCGGAGGCTAATATCCGATGTGAGCATCTGAAGGAGAATGTTATGCCTGCCGTTGCCGGAGAAATTAGCTGTGAACGAATATGCAATCACGGGAGGAAGCCCAAAATCTGCAGATGCCACAAAATACCCCTCCGGCTTTAAATCCAATACATAGAACAACGTCCTTCCGTCTTTGCCGGCTATTGAATTTTCATTTATGACGGAAAAATTACCGGACTGACCGAGAAGGGCAATCTTTGCGTTTGCCGCCCTTGCTGCAGTTTCGTATGACACATAATCAGAATGGCTGTCGGTGCCAGTTATGGAAGTTGTTCCGAAAAATAATGCAACCACAGCAAAAACCAGTACTTTTGTTCCCATTACATTGCTTGCCATTGTAATATAGCGGGTTGCCGCTTATAAGAGTTTTCCGTTGATCCATGCCCGGGGATAAAGATTTATTAATGAAACGGATTTTCTATTATGATAATCGCAGAGCTGACGATTTTTCCCACATCCGAGGGCATCTCGGTGAGCAGGTATGTGAAGGAGGCGCTTAAGGCACTGGAAAGTACGGGGCTGAAAATCGAGAGCGGGGCAATGTCGACAACAATAGAAGCAAGAGATTTGAAAAGCATATTCGATGCCGTGGAGAAAGCACATGATGCAATCGTGAACATGGGAGCAAAACGCATACACATAGACCTGCATGTAGACCACCGCCTCGACAAGGATGCAACCATAGAATCAAAACTGAAGGCGATAGGAAAGGGAAAAATATGAACGATTTGTGGATTGAGAAGTACCGCCCCTCAAAACTGGAAGAGGTGGTAGGCCAGAAGGGAATAGTCGAAAGTCTGAAGGCTTATGCTGATTCCGGCAGCATTCCCCATCTGTTGTTTGCAGGCCCTGCCGGAACCGGCAAGACAACATGTGCCATAGCCCTTGCCAAGGAAATATTCGGCGAGAAGTGGAGGGAAAATTTTGAGGAGCTTAATGCAAGCGATGAGAGGGGCATAGAGGTTGTCAGAGGAAAAATCAAAAATTTTGCCCGAACGGCACCCCTCGGAGACGCCCCCTTCAAAATCATTTTTCTGGACGAGGCTGACTCGCTGACGCCGGATGCGCAGGCTGCACTGAGGAGAACGATGGAAAGATATGCCCGCATATGCCGGTTCATTCTCTCATGCAATTACTCGTCGAAAATAATAGAGCCCATACAGTCCAGATGTGCTGTCTTCCGATTCTCGACGATAAACGAGGAGTACATGAAGGAATATCTCAACGGCATCGCATCTGCCGAGGGGCTGGAAATCACCGATGACGGCATGGAGGCGCTCATGTATGTCGCAAGAGGAGACCTCCGTAAGGCGATAAACGCCCTTCAGACCTCCGCAACCCTTTCGAAAAAGGTGGATGCGGAAATCGTATACAGGACGACGGCGACGGCAAAGCCGGAGGAAGCAAAGAAGGTGATGGAAACCGCTTTGAGGGGAAACTTTCTGGCTGCAAGGGAGATACTGGACAAAATGCTCATTGATTACGGGCTGTCCGGCGAGGATATAATAAAAGGGATGCACAACGCACTGTTCGACCTGCCCATTCCTGAGAAAATGAAAGCCGTGATGATTGAAAAGATAGGCGAGGCGGAATTCCGCATGGTCGAGGGGAGCAACGAGCGCATACAGATCGAGGCGCTGCTGGCAAGCATGGCTGTTCTGGGAGGAAAGTGATGAGCTACCTGGATATGGAATTCATAAAGAATAAGGCGGTACAAAAAAGAGCTTATCAGGTTAATATTTTTGAAGGCATCAAAGACACAAATTCATTGATTGTTTTGCCGACTGGGCTCGGGAAGACCGTGATAGCGCTGATGCTCATGGCATACCGGCTGAAAAAGGGCAACGTGCTTTTCCTTGCGCCCACAAAGCCGTTGTGCGAGCAGCATGCCAAATCAATAAAAAGACTTACGACGATAGAGGATGTTGCCATCGTAACAGGAGAACTTTTTTCACCTGAAAAGAGAAAGGAGGTGTACAGAAGAGCAAGGGTCATTGTCGCAACGCCACAGACAATAGAGAACGACCTTGACAGAGGCATGAACATAGGGGATTTCAGCCTTATAATATTCGACGAAGCACACCGTGCGGTAGGAAACTATGCCTACGTCGGCGTTGCAAGGCGATATCTGAGGAGGGGAAGCCAGATTCTCGGCATGACCGCCTCCCCGGGAAGCGATTACAAGAAACTGAAGGAAGTTGCGGAAAATTTAGGCATAGAGCATGTAGAACTCCGGACGGAGAGCGATGAGGATGTCCGACCCTACATCTCCAGAAGAAAGATGGGATGGGTCGTGGTGGACATGCCGGACGACGTGAAAAGGACAACAAGAAAAATAAATTACATGCTGGACGAATGCCTTATGGAACTCAGGAAGTACACTAAACAGGCGGCGCATCTGTCCTCGAGGAAGTTGAGCAAAAAAGTCCTCATAGACATACAGCGTCGCATGCAGAAAAATCTGAAGAGCAGGGGAGGAACGATGTACACCGCAATAAGTATTGTTTCGGAAGCCATAAAGCTTTCCCACCTCAAAGACATGCTCACAAGTCAGGGGGTGGAGGCGGCGGGGATGTACATAAAAAAACTTGAGCTGGACAAATCAAAATCCGCAGCAAAAATAAGGAACAACGAGATGTACCGGCAGGTAAGGAGAGAGATACTCGGCTCGGCGGGGAAAAAGCCGAAACTCGAGATGACACGGAAAATACTTCAAAAACATTTTGATGAGAACAGCAACGGAAGGGTTATGATATTTGCAGAATACCGCGATACCATAGATTTTCTGGTTGACGAACTCAACAAAATGGACGGGGTGAAGGCAAAAAAATTCATAGGGCAGGCGAAAGGCTCGAGCATGGGAATGAGTCAGGAAAAACAGAAAAAAACCCTTGAAGATTTCGGAAACGGAAAATTCAACGTACTCGTATCGACGAGCATAGGAGAAGAAGGAATAGACATACCTTCTACAACTCTTGTTCTGTTCTATGAGCCCGTGCCATCTGCAATACGATACATACAGCGAAGGGGGAGAACCGCCCGCGACGGCGTGCCCGGCGACGTGAGAATACTGATTATGAAGGGCTCGAGAGACGAAGCATATTACTGGAGCAGCATCAACAAGGAGAAGAAGATGTACAGCCAGATATACAGGTTGAAGAAGGAGCTTGAGACGGAGATGCCGAAAATTGGGAAGAAAAGGGTGGCTAAGATTGTCGAGACGGACAGCAGGGGACAGACAAAGCTTGATATTTTTGGCACATAACCGGACCGATAAACATCAATAGAGGTGCCCGCACAAACTATAGAAAGTTTTTTAAACATCACGGCAACCCCTCCCTTTGCTTATAAACAAAAGCAACGATTACTTATCATGAAAAAACCGTGCCATCCGTTTATCAAGCGCCCTGATAAGGGCACCGATGGCATATCTCCGTGGGGGAAGCAGAGGCGAGATTTTTAATTTTCCTCCTTCGCATCTCATCCCCTCCCCCTCCTTTTTGATTTTGAGCTTGCCATACCCGGGGATAAGCCCTAAACAATGGAATAAGAAGTGTTGAAATTTCGGGAAAAAGACATGATGCCATAAAGAACGCTTCCGTCCACTTCACCTTTGATGGTTATGGTAACTTTGCCTTCCTTCAGCATATTTATCAAGCTGCTTCCCAGCCCCGCATAATAAATGGTTACGGTCATATCTCTTGTTCTCGAAGAATGAGAGGGTATTGAAATTTTCGAGAAAGAACCGTTGCCTACATATGTTTCGGTGAGATAGATATCAAATTTCACCGATAAGTCGGATATGCTGCGGGAAGAGGGATTGTTTATCTCCACATTTAATTTCAACTTGCAGTATGTCAAGCCGATTTCGGAAAAAGAAGCATCTGAAATCGATATCTCGCTTTTCCCTATCGCGGATACGTCTGCGTGATACGAATATGCAAGAAAGCCCGAGATGGAAACGACGGCAGACACAAAAGCCAGGATTTTCAGCACTTTATTTATCTTCATCTTAAAACGTTACCATGCCATCAACCAAAAAAGCAATCATGCAATAGCCCTCGGGTCTGCAATTTCCCCTTTCAATGCCGAGGCTGCAACCGTTGCCGGCGACGCCAGATAAAGCTCGGAGTCACGGGAACCCATCCTTCCCCTGAAGTTTCTGTTGGTGGACGAGATGGCAACCTCGCCTGCCGCGAGTATGCCCTCATGCGCCCCCAGACATGGCCCGCATCCGGGATTCAGAACAAGGGCGCCCGCCTCGATGAACGTTCCGAGCAATCCCTCCCTGAGAGCATCTTTGTATATGTTTATGGATGCGGGGAAAACGAGCATTCTCACGCCGGGTGCAATCTTCCTGCCTTCTAGAATGGATGCAGCGATACGCAGATCTTCAAGCCTGCCGTTCGTGCATGAACCGAGAACAGCCTGATTTATCGCCTTTCCCTGAACCTCCTCGATATCCTTAACGTTATCGACGGTATGAGGGCATGCCACCTGAGGTGAAAGATTGCTTATATCGAACTCGAACTCCTTCTCGTACGGACCGTCGTACTCCCTGGGCGGAAAAACGGCAGCCTTTGCGCCCATCTCCATGGACATGTTCGAAATCACGATTTTGCTTGCCTGAGTCATTTTTTCAACGGCTCCGTAAAATTCGCATGCTTTGTAGTTCGCCCCGTCCGACCTCAGATGCTTTATGACGTTGAGTATGACATCCTTCGAAAAAACCATCTCCGGCAGCTCTCCGTTAATATTTATTTTATAACTTTCCGGCACACGCAGCCATATCTTTCCGGTCGCCCAGACGGCGGCCATCTCCGTCGCGCCTATGCCCGTTGAAAATGCTCCGACGGCACCGTAAGAGGTGGTGTGGGAATCAGTCCCCACTATAAGCCTTTCGGGGGCCGCGAATCCTTCCTCTATCATCACCTGATGGCATATGCCCCTGTTTATGTCGTAAAAATTCTTTATCCCCTGTTCTTTCACAAATTCCCTTATCGAGCGGTGCCCTTCTGCCGTTTTTATGGTATTGGCAGGAGTGCGGTGGTCGAGTATTATGACAATCTTTTCGTTATCCCAGACCTTGGCCTTTCCTATCTGTTTGAATTTTTTGATGACAAGCGCCGCATTATCATGGGACATCGCATAATCCACATTTGCATTCACGATGCTGCCCGGTTTCGCCTCCTCCGCCTCCGCCCCCGCCGCCCTGGCAAGTATTTCCTCTGCAAAAGTTACCATCCTTTCACACTCCTCACCGTATCAAGCACGGTTCCGTCCCTGTATTCAATAACGGCTATTATATCCTTTCCGAATTTCGGCTTTTTCGGCTCCCCCGCCATGCTTTTTGCTTTTTTGTAAAGGTCTTCCATGCTGACAACGGGCATCTTAACATTTTCAATCAAATCCTCTCTTTCGGGATTTATCGCTATGCCTCTCTCTGTAACAACCACGTCCACCGTGTCGCCGGGCGTCGAAACGGTCGTGACTTCCTTTCGTATGACGGGAATTCTCCCCCTGAGAAGAGGAACAAGCACAACCGTTATGTCCGAGCCGGCAGCCGCATCCTGATGACCGCCTATGCCGTGAAGAAGCATGCCGTCCGAATGGGTGTTGACATTCACGTTGAAATCGACATCAACTTCCGTTGCGCCCAGAAAGCAGGCGTGCTGGCGGTTGACTATGGAGCCCCCCGTATGGATGTTTCCGAAATCTATGTGCGAAACCTCGACATGGTCTATGTTTTTCCTCATGGACTCGGCAGCCTTCAAATCGAAGCTCTGGGCGTCAAGGATTTTTTTGATTGTACCGTCCTCGAGCATATCCACGACAAATCCCGTTATGCCTCCCATGACAAAGCTTCCGATGATACCCTTCTCCTTCATGTATTCGTGCAAAAATTTTGTGACGGCAAGGCTCGTTCCGCCTGCACCCGCCTGAAACGAAAAGCCATCCTTAAGTATGCCCGCCTCCGCAAAGAATTTTACGACGTTCTTCGCCATCATGAGCCGGGAGGGACTTTTCGTAATCTGCATCGTGCCGGTCTTTATGCCGCCGGGGTCGCCTATCGACGGAACTTTGACAACGTAATCGACAAGAGTCTGGGAGATGGATATGGGCGTGCACGGATAGGGAACGAGATTGTCCGTCACCACCACGACTTTGTCGGCATGGCGGGCGTCCGCAGCGCTGAAACCCAGAGCACCGAATGCGGAGTCACCCATGCACCCGTTGCAGTTTCCGTAGTCATCGGCCGCAGAAGCAGCCACGAATGCAACATCCACGTGCAGGTCTCCAGATGACACAGCCCGGGCCCTTCCTCCATGAGAGCGCAGCACGACGGGCTCCTTCAGCTTACCGCCCTCCGAGACAAATGCGCCTATTGGCCCGTTCAAACTTCCGTGTATGGACGTTACAACCCCGTTTTTTATATGCTCTATGATAGGCTCGTGAACGGGAAAAAGGGCGGTGGGGGCAAGCGTTATGTTCTTTATGCCCATTTTTGCAATCTCGTCTACAACCATATTGACGACTGCATCTCCGTTTCTGAGATGGTGATGAAAGGATATCGTCGAGCCGTCCCCGATGCCCGTCTTCTTTATCGCCTCCCTTATGGAGCCAAGAACCTTTATTTCATCCGGAAAAACAGCCTTGAGCGGAGGGGCATACTCTCTTCCTTCCGGTCTGAATGAAAAGGGCCCCTTGTACGGCCTGAGTTTCCTACCACCAACTTCGTCCGGAATTTCCCTGCCGACGGCATTCTTCATGATAATCATCCGTAATCGCCCCTCGATTTAAAGATATTTTGATGAAAACGGATATCAGTGAATAATGTCAGCAATGCAATAATAAGTTATTATCCCCTTCCACTTGCCCCATTTATCGGTAAGTGCTCTGACTTCTCCCTCTGAAAGCAATTCGCCGTTATTGTAAAAGCGGGAAATTGCCTTACGTGCGCCCAGGTCCCCTGCCGGGTTTACATCATCCAGACTTATAGATGTAACGATTACCATCTCCGATGTCCACCGCCCCAACCCCCTGAACCGCATCAAACGTTCCGTTATTTCCTGATGAGATAGATTCCTCAGCGATTCAGGATTGAATTCACCTGAATCAACCGCCTCCGAAAAATCTTTTATGTACCTTGCCTTCCGCCCGCTCAATTTGCATCCCCTAAGCTCCGAAATCTCCGCATCTGCCAATCTGGACGGCAAAGGAAATGCCCGGAATTTCCTGCCATCAACATCCATGCAATCGCCGAATTTCTTCACCAGCAGAGAAATCATATGCCATGCCACTTTCAGAGAAATTTGCTGCTGGATGATTACGGAAATTACCGCCTCGTATACGCTCGGGGACACGGAGGGTATCAGACCGTAGTGGCTATTCTTTATGCGCCTCAATATCGGGTCTTTTTCCATGAATTCGTACAGGGGCTTCAAATCATAATCCGTATTGAATATACGTTTGATTTGATTCAGAATCTCATCGTTTTCTTCTTTTGACGTATCGGAAAAGACGTTCACTTTTAGCTGCGGCTCATCCGCGATTCCGCCGGGTATCACCTCGACGGGAACCAATTTGCCGCTTCCGAGACGCAGAGCCTGCCACCAAACCCCATCTTTGTATTGGTAGGGCTGCGGCTCTCTGGAAGTGTAATTCTCAAAATGAAGGCGAATATCATATGGAGGTTTGGCATCTATGATGAAGGATTTCATAAACAAACACCGGAGATTCACGTTTATATTTATGCCGGTCAGTGGAAAATCCCAAAATCCACGACATTCCCTATTCTCTCCACCATATCAATCCATTTCAGAAAGGAATTCAGAGCAGCCCTCAGGTTTGAGGCGTTTTCGGACAGAATTTCTATTTCCACCACATTTCCTTTTTTACTGACGCTGACGTTTGCACGGGGTGCAGCCTCCTGTTTTATGGAATCGTATATCACATCGCTTTTTTTACTTTCTATGGATATGATAGCGCGGTGCATTACCTCGCCTTTATTTTCTTGGCTACCGTGCCCCTCTCCTTGTAAAATATTTTGCCGCCGCATATGGGGCACTTTATCCCCATCTTCTCCGGGTCTATGTCAACCGTTCTTCCGCACTTGCCGCATTTATACGAGGTCATTGTTTCCCCCTGCTATAATGCCCCTGATGGTCTTACTGACTTCAACCCCGGCATCAGTCTGAGGAACATATGCTCCGCCGGCAAATTTTGCACCGCATTTGCGGCACACCCATATGCCTGTGCTTTCTCTTTTCAATTTAAGCTGACCGCAGTTCGGGCATTTATGGTACTTCCTCTGCTTTTCTTCTATCTTCCTGTACTTGTTCTTGGCCTTGACGCCGTAACGTGCCCCGAACTTTCCCGTAACTCCAACCTTCTTTGTTCTTCTTGCCATTCTAACCCTCCAATATCTTTCGTATGTCCTTCGAGATTACTCTGGCTGTATTTATATTCTTTTTTATCTCGTCCACGGTGAAACTTCCGCTCAAACCCTTCTGCATTGCCCTTATGTCACCGTTTTTGTCAATTGCTACGGTATATCTCGCCTCCGCCGCCTCGTCCTCGTCCAGCGACGGGTCAACCGCGATGGTATCGCCGTATTTCACGAACGTGCAGCTTATCGGTGGGTCGCCCACAGGCATGGGAACATCCTCGCCCATCTCAAATCTCTCGTTCGGGATTTTGGCATTCAGGAGCGCCGCAGAAGCAGCGAGAGAGCATGCATCGAACAGATTGCCGTCGTAATCCAGAACATGTATGTCTATGAAAACAATCCATACCTTCTCACCCGGCTCTATGCAGAGTTTCGAGGTATCTATGAACTTTGACTCTCTGATGCCGCGGTCAACAACACGCGAAAGTTCTATGGCATTCGCCCTCGGCGGACCCGACTCGAAATCGGGGGAAGCAAGAGGTATAAGCTCTACAGCGGTGCTCATTGCGCCCTCCTCCGGCGTGTCCGGATAGGGTTCGCCTACATCCATTTTTATTCCTGCAAGTACCGTCGTATGACCTATGCTTACCTTGGCAGAGCCCTCGGCCATGCTCACCACGCCCCGCTCGATTTTTATCGGGCGGTATTCGTCGAAAGCACGCCCATCGGGTCTTTTCCCTTCCTTGGCAAGACGGTAAAGGTAATCTCTTTTAACAGATGATATTCCCATTTTATTCACTCTCCAATGTTTTATATTTTTTAAGCAGAGCCTCTTTCTGAAGTTTTGACACAATCCTGCATCCCTTAAGCGCAAGGTCAAGAGCCTCGTCGAACTCCGAGGGGGTCATATGCCCGTCCATCTGGAGCAGCAGTATGTCCTCGTTTCGGGGGGCTATTGCAACAGGCAAATCCGCATCTCCCTTCTTGTCCTCCTCGCCCACCAGATCAAGAACAACGACACCGTCAACCTTCCCGGCTGCGCATGCAACGGGTATATCCCTCATGGGAATGCCCGCATCCGCAAGGGCAACCGCCGCGGCGGTTATGCCGGCGCATCTCGTCCCCGCCTCTGCATCCAGAACTTCTATGCACACATCTATCATCGCTCTCGGAAACATCTCTGTAAGTATGACGTTCTCAAGAGCTTCCGACGTGATTTTAGAAATTTCCTGACTGCGCCTGTCCGGGCCCGGACGTTTTCTATCCTCGACGCTGAAAGACGCCATATTGTATCTGGCATTCACAACAGCTTTTGTCGAATCCTGTATGTGACGGGGAAGTGCTTCCTTCGGCCCGTATACAGCTGCCATTACTTTATTTCTGCCCCACTCAAGATAACATGAGCCGTCTGCTCTGTAAAGTGGGCCGGCCTCTATTTTTATAGGCCTCAATTCATCCGGTGCACGACCGTCCAATCTTTTTCCATCTTTTATCAAATCCATTTAATCACTCTCATTTTCCAAAAATTTAGATATCTCGTCTGTAAGCCCCGATTTGTGGGCTTCTCTCTCTATTTTCTTTATTGCTTCGACAAGAATTGCCGCCTTATCATCCTTGCCCTTAATCCATATTCTTCCGTTCTGCCCTATGAATATCCAGCATCCCGTATGCTGACGGAGAAGGGACACCATCGACCCGTTCTTCCCTATCACTCTCGGAACCTTTGACGGCTGGATTTCCACTATCATGCCCTCGTCCACTTTCCTGCAGTGCTTCTCTCTCATGGATATGTCTATGTTCCTCGCCTCATTTACCGATATCACATCCGCCACGATCACATCGCCTTCCTTCAGAAAACGGGATGTTTCCCCGAATTCCACTCTCCAAGGAACTTCTTCCACACGCAGCATTGCCGGATACGGGGCGGCTATATCCACCATCCAGCTCATTTTCGAGGCTTCTTCTATCACGCCTATTACTGCATCTCCCACGACAGGGTCATAAACGCCCGAGAGAGGAATGACATTTATGTATCCCGACCGCTCTTCCACAATCCCGAGGCGAGAGGAATATATGTTATCGCCCTCTCTGAAAGTACCCCTTCCCTGCTTGCTTTCGCCTGCTTTTCCCAGCAGGGTTCCCGGTATAACTATCTTTCTTTCCATTATATCTCCTTAAACCTACTTAACAATTCTTGTTTCCACGTCGCCCTTCGTCATATCGTTGAGTCTGTCGTAAAATTCGGTCTGCATCCCTGCCGGTATCTCTATCCTGCACTTCCACGAGCCGTCGGACAACCATTCCTCCTTCAATATGGTACCGAACGACTTTACTTCTCCGTATGCCTTGCCTGCATATTTACTCGGTATTTTGACCTCGACTTCAACATTTTCGATTGATATCGGCAGTATGCGGCGGATTGCGGCAACAACATCTTTGATCTGCGCATCCACGGATTTGAAGGGGTCTATATGCACACCCGCTTCCTCGATTGCCAGCTCTATGCGGTCTTTCGGATGGGGAAGCTTTGTCTGAGGGTTCATCGAATTGCGGGCTATCGTATCCACTATCTTCTTTTTCTTCCTTTCCTGCATCTCCCTCCTCTGCTTCGTCGTCAGCTGAATTTCCCCGTCTCTGACAATAATTTTTGCTATCTCTCCTATGTCCGTTGTGCCGAACACCTCCTTTATGGATTCTTCGGACGCCTTCGTTCCCTTGCCAGAATCCTTGAAAACCATGTCGGTGGCAAGACTCTCCGTCAGATTCACATCCTTGCCGTCCAGAAAGTCTTCTGCAGCCTTGGGATCGACAAGTATCTCGAAATGCATTCCTTTCTTTTCATATCTTGCTATTACAGCATCTTCCAGCGAGACCATCTATTTACCAACCATTTTATCGAAATATTTTCCGCATTCTTTTTCGTTGAAAATCCTGAAATTCTCTTTTTTGGTGACAACACCTATCTCTATGGCATCCTTCTCCAGTTTTTTATCGGTTGCTTCGTAAAGCGCCCTGAGCCCGAGTTCTATCGCCTCATCCTTTTCCGTAAGCTTGTAATTCTTCTCCAGATATTCCACTGCAGCATCCCTTCCGTTGCCCTCTGCCGTTGCTTTGTACTCCATCATCGCTCCCGAAGGGTCTGTGACAAACAGGCGTGGCCCGTCCTCGTCAACACCGCCTATGAGAAATGCCGTGCCGAAGGGGCGAACGCCGCCGTACTGTGTATACGTCTGTTTGAAGTCGCATATTTTTTTCACAAGCGTTTTCACCTGAATTTTCTCATCATATGTTATACGGTTTACCTGCGCCTCCACCCTTGCCCTATCAACAAGCACGCGGGCATCGGCTACAAGCCCGGAGGTGGCACAGCCGATATGCTCGTCTATCGTGAATATTTTTTCTATGGATGACGGCTCCACGAGCCTTGACGTTATCCTACGGTCGACAAGGAGAACGACACCGTCTTTAAATTTCAGCCCTACCGTTGTGGTTCCGCGCTTCACTGCTTCTCTTGCATACTCTACCTGAAACAGCCTGCCGTCAGGCGAAAAGACAGTAATAGCCCTATCATATGCCATCTGTGGTTTCATTTTTAAACACCTTTATAATTTACCAAGTAATAACTCGCCCAATATATAATTTTGTGTTGGCACCAAGTACGAGGAAGCGAATCGAGATGATGGGTGATCAGCAGGAACTGTGCTCTATGGCGTTGTTCGGGCAGGATGAAACGCATACGCAGCATTCGATGCAGTCATCGATTTTTGATGCCACAGCCTTTCCGTCAACCAGCTCGTATACATCCACAGGGCAGTCCTCGACACACTTTGCACTGCCGTCGCATTTATCGTAGTCTATCTTTATCGTTATATCTCC
>CAZQQE010000024.1:0-13095 GCA_964595325.1 uncultured Thermoplasmatales archaeon
CCCCTCATCTTTCCGAGACCGAGGAGCAGACCGGAGGCGCCCACGATCCCGCCGCCGCCCTCATCCTTGAAAATGATTCCGTACTTTTTGTATTTTTTAACCAGTGTTTTGTGGGTTGCAGCCCCGGCAACGTGAGGTTTTTCCACGTCGACGCCGACGCCGTAGCCGCCGAGGGTATACACCATCTTTGTTCCGTACTTGTCAACGGTGTCCAGCACGGATTGGGTGAGTATGTACTGCCCTCTGGTGGAAAGCCCCTGATAGTCCCCCGTCAGTATTATCAAATCGGCATTTTCTCCTTTCCAGTAATACAGCTCGTTTTTCACAAGGTGGATGATTCCGTCATGGTCGATGAACACTTGTGGGGGAAAATCGGTCGAATATATCTCTGCGAATTTCTTTGCTCCTATCTCGTCTATAAGGTGCTCCGCCGCAAGTTTTCCGACATTGCCGACACCGGGCAGCCCTTCTATGAGTATGGGGTTCTTTAACTCCGGTTTTTTCTTATATATTACGGTTGCATCACTCACTTTCTTTATTGCCATATTTTTCCTCCTTCTTCAATTTCCTTCTGTATTCCCCGTACGGGTCTTGAGGAGAGAAGCGTGCAGGCTCTGCTTTGATTGTTTTTTGACCGCATAACGGACAATACTCTTCCATGGTATACCTTTTGCAGGACGTGCAGTACCTCATTTTATTTTCCTTTTAAAAACTCCCGTGCCGCCGTGTTTTTTTATGTATTCCACACCTTTCTCGGCGCATTCCTTCAACGCTTTCTCGGCGGTTTTGTAATCAGGTGACGTTACATCTATTCGGTATATGGGTGCCGATACGTACTTCACGGTGACACTGGTTTCATCGCGCTGGCACTCTATCTCTTTCAAAGCATCTCTTATATGCTTGACACCATCTCTGTCCGGGGAAAACATCTCGACATATCCTGTTATGTTGACGAAAGGTATGCTTATGTTTTCATTTGCGATATCCTTGAAAGCGGACACCCAATCCCCGCTGAATCCGTCCTTTTCCAGTACGTCATTGTCATATGCGACTTCTTCGAAAGCCTCATACATTGAGCCGTATTTTTTTACGATTTCGTTGCCGAATTCATTCCAGCAATCTTCAGCGCTTTTCCCGATTCTGTCGGCAACCATATGGAAGAGTTTTTCGGCTTTGTGCTCGTTCTTCCACTGTTGCGTCTTTTCCCTGCGCTGGTGTTCGTTAACTCTCTTGAGGGATAAATCTATGTAGCCTTTGGCGGTGTCGACCTCCATCACCTTGCATACTATCTTCTGCCCCTCCTTGACATGATTCCTTATGTTCTTTACCCATCCCGATGCAACTTCTTTTATGTGTATAAATCCCTCGGTACCCGGATATTCCTCCAGTCTTACAAATGCCCCAAAACCTTTTGCCTTGACAACTGTGCATACAACCAGTTCTCCCTTATCCGGGACTGTTTTTGCAGGCATTTTTTATTCCAACTCCTCCACTATCTCTCCCTTTATGTTTGCGATTCCGCCCGTGGGCTCGGCCAGCACGCTTCCGCATATCTGGCATACCACGGCGGTACTCGCCTTCTTGAAAATAATCTGCTCGTTGTTGCAATCCTTACATTTGACTCTTACAAAATTTCCCACGTGCTCACCTCTTAAACTCGAATTTCTTTGCCCTTATGCATCTCTTCTGGTGGGCCTTTCCGCATTCCTGGCATCTGTATCTGAGGTATACCCTTTTCGTGGGTTTTTCCCTGCCCTCTGGTTTCGGTCTCGGATAACCTCTGTAACCCGCGGTAACGCGGCGGAAGCGCCTCTGCCCCTGTTTGAGTTCAGATGCCTTTTTCCTTTTCACTTTCTCTATGGTGTGGGGCGTATGTTTCCCGCATGAAGGACAGTATGTCATTACAGTAGATGGTCTTATCATCGAGTTTGTAATACCATGTTATATATAAAAATGGTGGTGATTGAACGAGATGAAGGTTGTTCTGCAAGCAGCTTTTCATCCACCCCAAAAATTATTATTGTACGGGCAATTCACTTCAGCGATGATAGACGAAGGGCTTGCAGATTACGGGCTTGAAGTTGCTGCATCTGCGGACTATGCGGAGATACGCATGGAGAGCACTACCGGCAGTTCGATAATGCTTTCCAATGGCGTGATAGCTGGTTCGGAGCTTGCGGAAAAAATCGGTTTTTCTGTGCGCGTTCTGGTAAACGGGGCGATGGGATTTTATGCTACCGACGTTGTCAGCAGGGATGAAATAAAAAAGGCGGTAGAGAGAGCCGTGAGAATCGCCTCGCTTCAGAAAAGGAAGGAAAAAATCGAATTCGGCGACGAGAAGGCATGGCAGGATTCATGGGATGTGAAAGGACAGCCATCCCCCCCTCTGGATGAGAAGATATCATATTTGAAATCTCTGGACGATATAGCCGAGGGCAGCACTTTATCAAGATTGTTTTCCTATGGGGAGGAAAGGGCGGAGAGGTACTATGCCAACACGGACGGGGCAAAAATACACTCCGTTATACCCCGTTGTTCTCTTTACTATCTCATAACTGTCGGGGCAGGCGGGCAGACGGAACAGATGAACCGCGAGTTCGGCAATGCAGGCGGCTGGGAATTCGTGGAGAAATGGAATGTCGAAAAGGCGCTTGCCGATGACATAAATTTTCTGAAAAAGCTTATCAAAGAGGGTAAGAAACCTCCGGAAGGAAATCTCGATATCATAGTGGGGCCGTACATAACCGGGCTCATAGCACACGAATCGTGCGGCCATCCGTTCGAGGCAGACCGCATTCTCGGGAGGGAGGCGGCGCAGGCGGGGAAATCATTCATAAAGGAGGATATGCTTGGGGAAAGAATCGGAAGCGAATGTGTTTCCGTCGTCGACGACCCGACGATTCCGAACAGCTATGGCTACTACAAATATGATGATGAAGGCATAAAAGCGGAAAAAAGATATCTCATAAAGGACGGCATTATAAACGAATTTTTACATAACCGTGAGACTGCATATCATTTCGGCAGGGAGAGCAATGCCGCCGCCCGCGCCTCCGCCTACGACCGCGAGCCCATAGTGAGGATGGCAAATACCTACATACAGCCCGGGGAATTTTCGCTGGAGGAAATGGTGGAGGACGTGAAGAGGGGCATTTACATGGTAACTTTTATGGAATGGAACATAGATGACAAAAGGTATAACCAGAAATATGTGGGTGAGGAGGCGTATCTCATAGAGCACGGGGAAATCGGGGGTGTGGTAAAGCATCCGGCGCTGGAGATAACGACTCCTGCATTTTATCAATCGGTAGATGCGGTCGGCAGGGAACTGGAGTTCTACCCTGCAACGTGCGGGAAGGGCGACCCGATGCAGGGCGTTCCGGTGTTTACGGGAGGTGCTGCCATGAGATTGAGAAACGTGAGGGTGAGATGATGATACATTATGCTGTTGAAATGGCGAAAAAAGCGGGAATGGACGATGTGATTGCCAGACTCGTGGAGAGGGAGGAAAAGCAGGTGAAGTTTCACAGGAGCGAGATAAGCGTCATAAAGGAATGGAACGAAGTTGCGATGGAGCTGTTCATGGCAAAGGACAGGAAAATAATCACCGTGAACGTTGAAAACCCCGATAGAAAAAAAATTGAAAATGCGATTTCCGATGGAAAAGGTGCCGTAAAACTCATGGCGCCGAAGGAGGAATACTACGGGATAGGGGAGAATGACCGGAAGTATGTTGAAACCAAGCGGTATGACGAGCATGTCGATGACGAGGGCAAAGTTGTTGCTCTTGCGGACAGAACGATTGACGACGCCCTTTCCCATGCGGGGGAGGTGGCGGGCATCATTTATGCCGGAAAGGAAAAAGTTCATCTTTGCACGTCCCGGGGGATTGACGAGCATGACAAGAACAGCTGGATATCGCTTTCGGTGAGGGCTTTTGCATCCGACAACGCATCGGGGCATGCAGTCAGGTGTTCAAGAAGCATGAGCAATCTGAAAAAAGATGCCGGAACTGAAGCGGGTAAAACAGCGGAAATGGCACTCCACCCTAAAAAAATCGAGAGGGGCAAATATGATGCCATTTTTTCCCATCTCACATTCGCAAATCTCATCTCATATATGGCGGAGTTTTCATCCGCATTCTATGTGGACAGCGGTATGTCGTTCCTCGCCGGCAGGCTCGGTGATTCCATCGGAAGCGAGAAGGTAACCATCACGGACAGCGGCATCCACCCGGACGGCATAGCATCGAGAAAATTTGATGACGAGGGCATTGCTACCGGGGAAACCGATATACTGAAGGAAGGGAGGGTGAAGTCGTATCTGCACAATACATCGACAGCCCGCAAGCATGAAACCAGAACGACGGGAAATGCAGGCGTCATATATCCGGAGCCGTGGAACGAGATAGTGAAGGCGGGAGATTTATCTCTGGAGGAGATGATTGAAAGTGTAAAGAAAGGTATATACATAACGAATGTGTGGTACACAAGATTCCAGAATTACATGACGGGTGAGTTCTCAACAATTGCAAGGGATGGTGCATTTCTCATAGAGGATGGTGAAATCAGTTATCCCGTGGAAGGAATAAGAATAAGCGACAGTATGCCCCGCATACTCAAAAATGTGAAATCTCTCACCGATAACGTAAGGCAGATACACTGGTGGGAGGTTGAGGTGCCGGTTTTCACTCCGGAAGTTCTGGTAAAGGATGTGAACATAACAAAGTCATTCATGTAAGGACATAGCGAGGGCAAAAGTATCCAAAATCTTATGTGATAATTAGTGTCACAATAAAATCACAAAATTTTCATTGGTATGTGTATATAGCCTTTCATCCCTTGCCGTGCCTTTATTCCTGTGAAACCTTTACTGTTACTCTATTCTCGCCCGGTTCTGCAATCCACGGTATGCTTATCTCAGCATGCCCGTCCACCGGCACCTCCAGACCCTCCACGCGGTTCTTCTCCTTTCCGTTTACATACAATATTACCCGGGCGTTGGTGGCAGGCGCCTCACCACTATTCATGACATCAACATGCGATATGACCTTTTCTCCTTCCTTGAAAGTCTCGGGTTCGTGTTTAATGCCCGCTATCTCAAGCTTCACTTTCGGTTCTCTCAAAAGGGTTGCTACATTTATCTTCTCTCCCTTGCCCCTTTTCTTTATGGGTTTTGCGATGACGTCCACGGATGCCCATTCATCCAGAGATGCATCTTCCGGTGCCTCGACGTGAAGTGTCACCTCCGTGCTATCCCCTCCGTCTAGGGTTATGACCTCTTTGTCTATGTCTGTCTTCCACTTGGCAGGTATGTCCCCACCCACCGTCAGCTTGTAATTGAGTCGGTTTTTACCACCCGCTATTTTTTCCATCGGATTTGTTACTTTTATAATGTAATCTGCGGAATGCCCGGGAGGAATCTCTTTCATGCGCTCCTCGCATTCAATTGTAACATATTTCTTTGTATAGTCCGTGAGAAGTATGACAATCGCTATGAGGGCGATAATGCCTAAGATGAACATGATGTATAGCACCGTGTCGGATACATTGCCGTGAGAGGTGCTGCCGCCGCCTCCGCCGCCCCCGGATAGGATTGCAGTTGTTGTCACCGATGCCGAGTCGCTTTTTGAGGAATTCTGCGAACTGGCTGTAACCGTGAGTCTGTTCGTACTGTCATTTTCCGCATCGAGAGGTATTTCCACAGATGCCGTCACAGTCCCGCTCTCTCCCGGCAAGAGAGTTATGGATTGTTTGTCCAGCGTGGTTGTCCATGCCGATGACGCCGAAAGGGAATATGTGTCCTTCAAATCGCCTGTATTTTTTACGGTGAATGAGTAGGTGACTGTATCGCCGGGTTTTCCCTCCTTGCCGGACGGGGCG
The DNA here is from genome assembly GCA_964595325.1 of uncultured Thermoplasmatales archaeon. Classification (GTDB taxonomy): domain Archaea; phylum Thermoplasmatota; class E2; order UBA202; family DSCA01; genus VBQP01. Next base: position 5,883 of record CAZQQE010000024.1, read on the forward strand.
CTTATATATACGCCGTAGGTGGGCTCTGCAACCGTCGTGTTCAACCATATGGAATCTGCTCCGGTGCTGCTATGTGCGTTGACCGTTATGTTGAGGAAGGAGCCGGGCTGCGCATCCGCAGGCGGAGTGACTTTCACATAGGTATAGTTCAAATAATTAGCCTCCACTTTGAGAGTGGCGGGGTTAATACCCACGTTCCAGTTGCCGGAATAATCCGTGGAAATCGTAACCGTCTCGTTTTGGCTACCCTTGTTCCACACGGCAACCTCATAAGTTACTTCGTTTCCTGCCTTGACGGATTCTTGCTGGGGGTAGCAATCAAGCTCAATCCCCCCCTGCGTTTCATTGAAGGGCACTCTTACCGACGAGGGGTGTGCGGTGGAGTCATACACCACGTTGGTGGAAAAGAAAGGGGATAAAACGCTGAATGGAAAATACGAAAGCAAATCGACTGTTTTCTCCACTCTTATGCCGAGAGAATGTCCCGACGGGATGGTGTAATCCACATTCTTGATAGTAAATGTTTTGGGCTTAATCGTTTCATTTGAAAGGAAAAACAAAGGGGTTGCCATCGTTGAGCCTATTTCGCTCTCGGTGCCGGAGGAGGACACGTCAAGAAGAAATACCCTTACTATTCTGAACTGCAGGGGAAGAAGGTCGGTTTTCAGAAAATATGCTTCTATGAAAAGTGATATGGTCACATCACCTGTTATCTGCTGGCTGGATTGAAAAGGGTGTGTGCACCATTCCACCGCACCATTGTCCAGGGCCTGGCGCGAATCGTCCATTTTGCCCGGGCTTGCTGTATCCATGAGCATAGCATTGGGATGGTCGGGTGAAGTTTCATCGTGAAGCCAGAGCCATGTCCCCTGGGCCGAGGTATAACTTGGCATGATTAGAACGATGGCAGCAATGACAAATAAGATAGGGAACAGTCTTCGGCTTTCCATTTAGGAAAGTAAATGTCTTCTCTTTTATATATATTTTTATTAAAAATATCTTGGGGCATATTCTGTGATGCATGTTTCTGTCCCGATTTGCATTTATATATATCTTTCATTACAAAAGTATGCACGTCAAAAAAATTCCCGGTATGAGATTCGATTCTAATATTTACATTATCAGGGATGATGGGAACAGCGAGACAGCCATTGTGGATGCGGGGACCGGTTTCAATTTTCATTACGTTACAGGTGAAATAGAAAGGGCTGACGGGATAAGCGCCATTATACTCACCCATGAACACTTCGACCACTGCGGCGGTGCCCCCGGGCTGAAAAAGTTGTACGGTGCAGAAGTCATGATTCATGAAGCAGGAGCTGAAACCCTGGAGAAAGGACTTGACTGGTCTGCTTCGCTTTTCGGTGCAGAGCAGCCTGTAATGGAGGTTGACAGAAAGTTGAAGGACGGGGATATTGTAATGCTGGGAGAAGAGCATCTGCATGTGATATACACTCCCGGCCATTCTCCGGGTAGTATATGCCTCTACAACCCCGAAGATAAATCTTTATTCTCCGGGGACACGATTTTTTCGGACGGAGGAATCGGCAGAACGGATTTTTTCGGAGGGGACATAAAAAAACTTGCATCGTCAATAAAAAAAATTTATGATATGGTTTCTCATTTGAACACTCTGAATCTTTATCCCGGTCACGGTCCTCATGTTATTGGTGGCGGAGTAAAGCATGTGGAGATGGCGTTGAGGACAGCGTCCGCATATTCATGAATCTACTTTTTAATGGCCCTTTTTTGGCATTCGAATCGAATTGTTATTTTCCGGAAGAAAGTAATTTCGGGAATATACAATCAGAATGCATGGGCAAAAAAAATATATGGCATGAGACAATAACAGAGCGAGAAAATGAAAATGAAAATACTTTCGATAATGGTTGTGATGCTATTTTTGCCGCTGGTTGCCGCTTTGCCGTCAGACGCTCAGCTGGAAAAGCCGAACTGGAGTGTGGGTGATTACTGGGAATACAGCGGAACATATGTCGGGACAGCATCAATGGCCTTTGAAAATAACACATTGAAATCCACTATAGACTCCACTGTATCTCTGCGCGTGGACGTGAAAAGTATCGAAGTAAAAAACATAAACGGAAGATATATGGGCTGCTATATCACGGATGTGACCAGCTCCATCGGGGGAACATATACATACAAATTCGGGCAGCAGAGTTATAGCGGAAACTTCGAGTTCTCGGTAAACGGAACAAACTGGTTTTCCACCGAAAATCTTTCAATAGTGAAATCTGATATAAATGTGGGCATCAATATAAATATTCCAAATGTACCGCAAACTCTGACAACAGAGACGGATTACAACCCACCTTTGGATTTCATGAATTTCCCTGTGGAGGAGGGAGAGAAATGGACGTCCAGCACAACGGCAACGACAACATATATGGGCGGAGAACCGAGTAGTGCCCCGCTTTCCTTCTCGTTTGAGTGCACGGGCAAATCAGGAGACAGATACATCATAAAAACGGACTACATTCCATTCATAGGTGATTTGATACCCATAAACAACACGCTCATACTCTGGTCGGACAGCAAGGGGATGATTGATTCTGTAAGGGGGCAGTCTCCTGAACAAAATCTCAGGATAGATCTCACTGACTACAAGTACGAGGGGCAGGCGGACATACCGCCGGATGCAAAGTTTTCGTACGACCGTTCGAATCCTTCAGTGGGTGATGTTGTCACATTTGACGGAAGCGCTTCGACTGACACGGACGGAAGCATAGTCTTCTATCAGTGGAATTTCGGAGACGGGTATAACGGAACGGGAAGGGTTGTCACCCACCAGTACGGAGCCAAGGGGACTTACAGTGTAACCCTCACCGTCATGGACAATTACGGTCAGAGTGATACTTATACCAAGAGCATAACGGTGTCCGGCGGCGGGGGCGGAGGCGGCTCCACCCCGGGATTTGAGATGCTGCCGTTGCTCGCTGCCATGTTTGCCGTTGCATTGCTTCTGAGAAAGAGAAAGTAAAGAAAGGCAGTCTGTTTGGAATTCAGGTAATTTTAAATAGACTGTTATAATTAGAGATAAAAGTTATATAGGGGTATTCATGCAGTACGATGTATTACTAAAAAGGCCAAAGTTGACCATACTTATTTTCACTGTTATTACGCTGCTGATATCCACTCAGGCATTGAATGTGGTAATTTCGTCCGACATAGAACTGTACATGCCGTCCAACGAACCCACAGTAAAAACGCTTAACAAAATAAGGGCGGAATGGCCCGTCGATTCCATTATGATTTATGTGAGTGCCGATAATGTAACGGACGTGGCATCACTGAAAGAAATAGATGCAATAGAATGTGCGTTGAACCCTGAGAACGGAACAGGGGACGATGTGGTTTACACCGCAAGCATAGCCTCTTTTTTGAGAGATACTAACAAAATTTTTCCAGTGATAGGAGGGGACAAGATACCGGACAGCCAGTGCAGTGTCGATATTCTCCTGAAGCTCATTCCGGATGAGATGAAATACAAATTTATCACTCCTGATAACAAAAATGCTATCATACTGGTCACAACGAAAAAAAATGTTGACGCCAACGACCTGCTGGAAAATAGAGTATATCCGCTTATGGGAACAACCGTTGTAACCAACATGACCGCAACAGGCACCATAACCATGTACAAGGAAACGGTGGACTGGGTGATGAACAGGATTTACAGTGTTACTCTGATATCCGCTCTTCTTCTTGTGCTGGCTGTTCTTGCATTCCATAAACGGATGAAAGCCGTTCTCATAGCCATAGCTCCGATAGTTTATGCGGTGGGTCTGACTTTTGGCACGATAGGCATGATGCCCGTCGAGTTTGCTCCTACGGTGATAGCGGTAATTCCTTTAATGGCCGCTCTCGGCATAGCTTACTCGCTCCACATGATAAATCACTTTGCAGAGGAGGTTGAAAATTATCCGCCCGAGAAAGCGATAAAGAGGATTATTTCCACGACAGGGAAGGCTGTTCTGCTTTCAGCCATAACAACGATAGTGGGATTTGCGTCTCTGCTGTCCTCAACCATGCCGCCCATAGAAAACATGGGGATGGCTTTCCTAATCGGCGTGCTTTACTGCTTTATTGCCACGATGGTTGTTGTTCCTCCGCTCCTCCTGATATCAAAATACAGGGGCAGCAGCGGGTCCAGAGGGATGGGGGGCTGGCGCTCTTTCTCGAAGCTGACAAAATACAGAAAGCACATATTCCTTCTTTTCATCGTTTTGACCATGCTCTCCGCCGCCGCCATCCCTCATGTGTCTTCCAGGACATCAATATGGGGAATGATGCCGTCCAAGATGGATAGCAGTGTTGCGATGAGAGCATACTCGGAAAAATTTGGAAGCGGGCAGACAGAAGTGTTTGAGATAAGTACTCCGCCCGAGGGCATTCTCGAACCGTCATTGTTAAAACAGCTGGAAACCGTGGAAGAAACGATAAATGTGGGTGTGGCAAATGCTTCTGCATATTCCATTGTAGATGCGATAAAAAGGCTTAATTTCGGCGCGATTCCGCCTACGAAAGAGGATGTAAAAACGCTTGTAGAAACCAAGCTGCCGGACAAATACAAGACGATGATGCTAAACGATGATTACAGCAAAACCCTTGTTTATGTAGATATGCCGGTGATGTCTACCGAAGATACGAAGAAGGCGATAGACGGGGTAAATCAGATTCTGGATCAGTACAGAGATAAAACAAGTACGGCGAATGAGGACATTACAGAACTTGTCGGGCTCGGCTCCATAACCGTTTCGGTAAACGGAATGCTGATGGAGCAGCAGTTTCGTTTCACGGTCATATCACTTTTGCTGGTGTTTATGTGCCTCGTGCTTGTTTTCCGGTCGTTCAAATATGCATCGGTGACATTCCTGCCCATTTTGCTTATGCTTATGTGGGAGCCCGGGGCACTTGTATTGACAGGCATACCTCTGAATGTAGCAACGATAATGGTTTCTTCAGTAGCAATAGGTGCGGGGATAGACTTTTCCGTTCATATAACCGAGAGAGTTAGAGATGAGTTGAAAGATAGAAGGAAGACCGCCCTGGAAGCCGTGAAGACGGCAATATCCGCAAAGAGTCCGTCTCTTGTGGAAGCAACCATTGCCCTCATAGCTGGCGGTGTCCCCATTATTCTTATGGAATACGAGATGATAACGCAATTCATAGTTCTCGTGCTCCTCATGCTAGTGTTTGCATGTGTTGCAGCGTTGCTCGGTCTTGCCGCCATCTATTCTTATAAAAACGGAGAATGGCTTGAGAAATGGGGACGGTAAGGAAATTGATGTTATTATATGGTTTATACAACTCGTGAAATTACGGAACGGAAAGGAGCAGGAAATTGGATGACTGAAACTCATTTGACAGAATGCATTTTTATTCCCACTTTTCCAGAACTTTCTGGAAGCGCTGTTTTTCCCCGTTGACTGCTATGGGATACTCTCCGGTAATGCATCCGAGGCACAAATCATCATGTTCTATGCCGATTGACTTTATCATCCCGTCTATCGATATGTAGCCTAAACTGTCAGCATGAATCTTCTCTCTTATTTCCTCAACGCTTTTTCCGGGGGCTATAAGCTGCTCTCTTGTTGTCATATCTATCCCGAAGTAGCACGGGGCTATTATCGGTGGCGAACCTATGCGGACATGAACCTCTTCCGCCCCGCGAGAGCGAAGCAAATCCACCATCTGTTTCATTGTTGTTCCCCTGACAATAGAATCATCGACGAGAACTATGCGCTTTCCGCTGACAATGCTCCTTATGGGATTCGTCTTCAGCAGTATGTATTTCTGGCGGATATCCTGGGAAGGCATGATAAACGTTCTTCCTATGTATCTGTTCTTCATAAGTCCTTCCGCCATGGGTATGCCCGACTCGTCGGAATACCCGTAGGCATGCGCCCTCCCTGAGTCCGGAACCGGAACGACAAGGTCTGCGTCTGCCGGGTGCTCCCTTGCAAGTTGTTCCCCGATTTTTTTTCTGGTCAAATAAACATCCTTTCCGTCTATTACCGAATCTGCTCTTGAAAAATAAACGTATTCGAAAAAGCAGTGTGCCTTGTGTTTTTCTTCCATGAGCTGGTGTGCATTGTAGCCTTCATCTGTCAGCTCTATCAACTCTCCGGGTTTTACATCTCTGATAAGCTTTGCTCCGAGCACGTCAAGGGCAACTGTCTCGGATGCTATGATATAACCGTCACCAAACTTTCCGAGGCACAAAGGGCGTATGCCCAGAGGGTCTCTCAGCCCGAAAACGCGGTTGTTGAACATTATCGTCAGGGCGTAGGAGCCGACAAGGTCTTTCATCAGTGCCTTGACTGCCTTCTCGAAGCTTTTACTATCTTTCAGGTGGTCCGACAGAAGGAAAGCCATCGATTCCTCCTCGCTTCCCATCAAAAAGTTATGACCTCTGTCCATTAACCTATCTTTGAGTTCGCCGGAATTCGTTATTATGCCATTGTGGGCGACCGCTATATCCCCGCTGGAAGTATGGACGAGAGTGGGCTGTGCATTGTGGGGGGATGATATTTTTATGGAATAATATGTGTGGCCAATGCCTCTTTTCCCTTCAATGCTTGATATATCCACATCCCGGAATGCATCGTTTACCAGCCCCAACCCTTTGTAGCACTTTATCTTTTCTTCATCATCATTATAAACGGCGATGCCCGCCGCCTCCTGCCCCCTGTGCTGCAGGGCATTTAGAGAAAAATACAAGTGTGGGGAAACATCAACTTTTGCTGCAGCCGCTACAACGCCGCACCGTTCCCTCATTTTGCCCAAGTGTAACTCCTAATCTTTTTTGATTTCCCGAATCCGCAGGAGGCACATACCTTTGTTCTGACATTGAATGACCTCTTGCCGCATCTTCTGCAGGCTATGTGGGTCTTTCCTCCTCCCGATTTTGATGGCGTTCCTTTACTCATTTTATCACGGTGATATATATATTATGTTGTCGCCTCTCACTATCACTTTCTCGAGGCTTCTTTTCTTTTCCCCCCCGAGGATTTCATCAGCACTCTTCAGTATGAGATTGAGGTGGGGGTGGTCGTATCCTTCGAGTATGCCCCTATATTCTCTTCCTCCCCGAAGCTCAACTATGACTCTCTTTCCTATGCTGTTGTGAATCATTTCAAGGGGTTTCATTGTTAGTGTATGACGGTCTTATACTTAATTTTTGCCATTG
>CAZQQE010000025.1:0-9466 GCA_964595325.1 uncultured Thermoplasmatales archaeon
GGCAGCTCTATCCTTCCGGCCATATCAGTCACGTATTCCCGCTTCGGTAACCATGAAGACCGCCTCGCCTTCGGGAAGATGCGGGGAATCTATGAGTCGCGCTATTCTCTTTCCACCCTTCGATTTTCTAAGGTATATTCTGAACATCGCCGTATGGCCGACTATGTGCCCGCCTATGGGCCTTGTCGGGTCGCCGAAAAACGCATCCGGCTTTGCTGAAACTTGGTTGGTCACGCATATGACGGCGTTGTTGAGCCTGCCGAAATTCAAAAGGCTGTGCATGTGCGTATTCAACTTCTGCTGCCGGTCCGCCAGAGTTCCCCTGCCGACATATTCCGCCCTGAAATGCCCGGTCAGGGAGTCAACGACTATGAGGCGCACGTCTTCCTCTTTTGCAATATCCATCGCCTTATCGACGAGCATCATCTGATGGTTTGAATTGTAGGCAGTGGCAACATGTATTTTTTTCAGTACCTCGTCCGGGTCCATGCCGTAGGCGCTTGCCATCTGTATTATCCTCTCTGGACGGAATGTATTCTCTGTATCTATGAAAACAGCATGCCCGTTCAGCCCCCCCTCCTCCACCGGCAGCTGGACATTCACACATAGCTGATGAGCAATCTGCGTCTTTCCGGAACCGAATTCCCCGAACATCTCCGTTATCGCCTGACTTTCGAACCCGCCGCCGAGCAGCTCGTCAAATGATTTTGAGCCCGAGGTGAGTTTCTTCCTTTCCTTCATCCTCTCAAGGATGACGTCCCCCGTCTCGAACCCGCCGACATCCGCCTTCTGCCTTGCGGCCTGTATTACCTTAGCTGCAGTACCCTCCCCTATGTCGGCAACCCCCGCAAGCTCACTGGGAGAGGCAACGGCTATTGCCATCAGACTGTCAAAGCCCGCTTCCTCCAGTTTTTTAGCGGTGGTCGGGCCAACTCCGGGAAGGTCTTCCAAATCGCTCATGTCTCTCGACTTTCAATATAACTTTCATTTATAAAAGTAATGCATGGGCAAAGCCATCGATATAATTTTTTATAGCCTGATGCATTACTTCATCATGCCACGATTGTTCGGAACAAACGGCGTTAGAGGAGTGACAAATGAGGATATGAATGCGGAATTTGCACTCAAACTCGGAAAAGCCATAGGAACGTTTTTCGGAGGAGACATTGCGATAGGAACGGACACGAGAACATCCAACAGCATGCTGAAGAATGCGGTAACGGCGGGTCTGCTCTCCACCGGATGCAATGTTTTCGATGCAGGAATACTTCCGTCACCGGCGCTGCAGTATTACGTGAAAAACAGCGGAAAAAAGGCGGGAGTGATAATTACGGCTTCTCACAACCCCCCGGAATTCAACGGGATAAAGGTCATCGACGGGGACGGCACGGAACTCGGCGAGGCGAAGGAGGATGAGATTGAGAAAATTTATTTCGATGAAAAGTGGAAAATAACAAAATGGGACGGAATCGGAAATCTGCACGAGGTGGACGCAAACGAGATGTACATAAATGCTGTTGTATCCAGAGTCGATGCGGATGCCATAAAAAAAAGGAAATTCAAAGTCGTGCTTGACTGCGGCAACGGGGCGGCGGGCGTGGCGGACCCCTACATCATGACAAAGTTAGGGTGCAGGGTTGTGACGCTGAACGCCCAGCCGGACGGGAAGTTCCCTGGCAGAAATTCCGAGCCCGTGGAGGAAAATGTTGTCGATTTGATGAACATGGTCAGGGAATGCGGGGCAGATGCCGGCATAGCATACGACGGAGACGCCGACCGCTCGATATTTGTGGATGAAAATGGAAAATATATCTACGGGGACAAAACGCTTGCAATAGTGGCCGGCTACATGGCGGAGAAGAAAGGAGGGACGGTGGTTACGCCCGTTTCGACGTCGAGCTGCGTCGAGGAGTTTGTGAGAAAGAAGGGAGGAAATGTCGTCTACACGAAAGTTGGCTCTCCCGTCGTGGCAAGAAAGATGATTGAAATAAATGCAACATTCGGGGGGGAGGAGAACGGAGGGCTCATTTTCCCGGAGCATCAGTACTGCAGGGACGGGGGCATGGCATCTGCGGCAATGCTTGAAATAATGGCACTGAAAAACAAAAAGCTGTCGGAACTGGTAGCGGAAGTGCCGGCATACCATCTCTCAAAGACAAAAGTGAAATGCAGAAATGACATGAAAAAGAAAGTCATGGATGCATTTGTGAAAAACGAAGGGAAAGCCGATTTGACGGACGGAGTGAAAATTTACATGGAAAATGCATGGGTTCTCGTGCGCCCCTCGGGAACGGAGCCGATAATACGCATATATGCGGAGAGCAAGGATAAGGAGACGGCTGAAAATCTGGCGGACAAGTACAGAGAAAAACTGGAAAGTATGATATCAGAATGACGGCGGAAAAAGATTATATTTATTGAGTAGATACCCATCCCATGCCCGAACTTTCTAACCTGCTCAAGGACATGATGGGAAAGCCGTCGCCCATACGCCAGATAATGAAGATGGCAAGCAACAAAAACATAATAAACATGGGGCTTGACCCCGATGAAGTCATCTCTTACGGGGGCGGATGGGTCGGCCATCATGCTCCAGAACTTTTCAGACAAAAGTATGTCGACATATGTTCCGACAGGGAAAAATTCCATGATGCGGGAAAATACAGTCCCACCCTCGGCTTCCCCGAGACAAGGAAGGCGATAGCATCGATGGAAAAAGAACTTTTCGGCGTGGACATTCAGGAAGAGAATGTGATAGTGGGGGCATCATCCACACAGCTCACCCATGACATATTTGTAACACTTGCAAATCCGGGCGAAAGCGTGCTCATGCCCGACCCGACATATGCAAACTACATGGGACAGGTCGAGCTGGCGCTTCATAACAGCAAAATTGTCAGCCTACCCGTGCTTGATCCAGACTCATGGAAGTACATACCGTCTGTCGGGGATACCGTCGAAAAATTCAAGGAGATGGTAGAGAAAGAAAAGCCGAAAATCGTTATTTTCCCGTCTCCCGACAACCCCTCGTCTCAGATTGTACCCCACGAGATGGTGAAAGCATTCATGGATGTATGCGAGGAGAAGCATATTTTTCTGGTCATAGACCATGCCTACAAAACACAGTGCTTCAGCAGGCCACCGGCATACTTTTCATGGAATCCAAACGATTATCCTTACCTAATCACCATACATTCGAATTCGAAGTGGTGCAGGGGGCTGGGGCGGCGGCTGGGCTGGGTGGAAGCGCATCCCGATGTCATAGACGGCATGGAAAGAACACAGCAGTGCTCCATGCTCTGCCCAGATACGCTCCATCAGATGGCAATGACCGAATATCTGAATCAGGCATTGCAGGATGGCTCATTGAAAAAATATCTGGATGACAGCAGGATGGCATACAAGAAGGCTGCAGATGTGACCGTAAATTCCATAGACAAGCATCTCGGAATGCCCCGCCTCATACCGCAGGGCGGGCTTTACACATTGATGAAGGTTTACGAGGACGGAGACGAGTTTGTGAAACGCGTGTTGAAAAATACGGGCGTGCTTTTCATCCCGGGAAAGGGATTCGGCTCGACGCTCAAAGAGGGGGTGAGAATAAGCTACGGGCCACACGTGGAGAATGTCGAAATAATAGAGGAAGGATTTGAACGGGTGGAGGAGTATCTGGGAAAGTAAATTGAAGTTATTGCTGAAGAACAGGCAAAGAGTGGGCATTTCATCTGATTGCAGCCCATGCGATTTCTTGCCACCAGTGACTCAAATCAAATTTCTGCAGGAAGTGCATTCAAAGCACATCCTTAACAAAAGTTAATTTTGCATGATGCGCATCTTTTATATTAAACCTTCGCACAAACTTTATATATTTGTTCTTATATACACTCATTGAGGTGATTAAAATGCCATATGGAGATAGAACAGGACCGGAAGGTCTGGGGCCAAGAACAGGAAGAAGATTGGGATACTGCTCGGGTTACGACAGCCCGGGATATACAAAAGGAGTACCGAGAGGCGGCGGCGGATACGGATGGGGAGGAAGAGGATACGGTGGTGGAGGCTGGGGCCGTGGTTACGGTCGCGGCTGGGGCAGAGGATTCTGGGGCCGTGGGAGAGGATTCTGGCATGGCTACTATCCGTATCACGAGCCTTATGCCGATACATACACGGAGCAGGACAAAGAGGCGGAGAAATCATATCTGGAGGATGTGGTCAAAAGCCTTGAGAACGAACTCAAATCCGTAAAAGACCGAATACAGCAGCTCTCCAAGAAGAAAGAGGAGGATAAGGAGTAAGTCTCCTGTCCCTCTACTTAATGATTGCAATACAACCGGAGGTGAAAAAATGCCAAGAGGAGACGGAACAGGCTCAAGATGGGGCGGCGGAGGAGGCGGAGGATACGGACGAGGCAGAGGCGGTGGCGGCAGGGGGATGGGCGGAGGAACCGCTCAGGGTCCCGGAGGGGACTGCATATGCCCCAACTGCGGTTACAGGGAAAAGCATCAACTGGGCAGCCCATGCTATACCAGAAAGTGCCCTAAATGCGGCACCCCGATGACAAGGGAATAAAAAGCAGGGAATTGAAAAGTAAAGAATAGTAAAAGAGAAAGATAACAAAAACATCGAGCAGGGAACAAGGACAACAAAGATTAAGTAAGCAAATCTCATTGCCGCATGAAGGTGAAAAAAACATGAAAATAGGTGTAACATCGAAGGGAAGGGATCTGAACGCAGATGTTGACCCGAGGTTGGGAAGATGCTCTTATTTTATAATAGCAGACCCTGAAACCATGGAGTTCGAAGCGATTTCAAACGAAAGCGCAGCGGCTTCCGGCGGCGCCGGCGTGCAGACCGCCCAGATGCTTGCCCGTGCCGGCGTGGATGCCGTGATAACAGGCAATGCAGGACCCAATGCGTTCCAGACGCTGCAGGCAGCAGGGGTCAAGGTTATAACCGGAGCAAACGGAACGGTAAAAGAGGCAATCGAGAAATACAAAAAGGGTGAACTCAAAGAAACCGGTGAGGCGAACGTAGGCAGCCATTCCGGAATGGGCGGCGGATACGGAAGAGGCGGAGGGATGGGCGGCGGTTTTGGAAAAAGAATTTGAATTGAAATGAACCATGCTTGTATATGCAGGAGCAACTGCCGGGAAGTGAAAAATGAAGACGAATCTGGATTGCATACCGTGCTTTTTGAACCAGTCGCTTGAAGCGGCACGCATGGCAACCGACGACGAGGGCACACATGCAAAAGTCATGAAGGAAGTCATGGCTTATCTGCAGGGAATTTCTTTCAGCAACTCCCCCCCGAAAATATCGAGAGAGGTACATGACATCGTAAAAAACGTTACAATCTCGGCAGACCCCTACAAAAAAGCGAAGGAACAATCGAACAGGGAAGCAAAAAAACTTTATCCCGGACTTAAAAAGATGGTTGAAAATGCGGATGAACCGATGCTGATGGCGGTGAAGTTGTCAATAGCAGGAAACGTAATAGATTTCGGCACGCCCAACCGCTTTGATGTCAAAGCCATGATAGAGAGGGCGGCAGACGAAAGAATGGACGAGCAATACGCAAAGTTCAAAAGTTTTTTGAACGGAGCGGACAACATACTGTATCTGGCGGATAACGCCGGAGAGGTTTTTTTTGACAGATTATTGATTGAGGAACTCATTGATACGGGAAAGGAGATAACATATGCGGTGAAAGCAAATCCCATAATAAACGATGCAACGGTCGAGGATGCAATTTACGCAGGCATAGATAGAATTGCATCTGTCATAAAGGCTGACGAGGGGCAGAAAAAGTCATCTCCCGGAGTTGTACTGGACTATGCATCCAGAAGTTTTCTTGATAAATTTGAAAATGCCGACATGGTGATTTCCAAGGGGCAAGGGAACTACGAATCGCTGAGCGATGTGTCACGCAGCATGGTTTTCCTTTTAATGGTGAAATGCCCTCTGGTCGCAAAGGATATCGGCATGGATGTGGGCAATCTTGTTTTGAAGGTGAAAGAATGATAATATCGGTAGCAAGCGGGAAAGGAGGAACGGGAAAAACGACAGTTGCAACGAATCTTGCGCTGAGCATAGGAAAAGCGCAGCTCATAGATTGCGACGTCGAGGAACCGAATGCAAACGTATTTCTCAAAGCAGGTATCGATGAAAGCGAAGATGTCACGGTGGACATTCCCGAAATCGATGATGAAAAATGCGATTACTGCGGAAAATGCGGCGAGTTCTGCAGGTATAATGCCCTCGCCGTGCTGCCCTCAAAAGTGCTTGTATTCCCAGAGCTATGCCATTCGTGCGGGGGATGCAAACTCGTATGCCCCAGAGATGCAATAAGCTGGAAGAAGGTTCCCATAGGAAAAATAGAGCACGGTGAAGCCGGAGATATTGACTTTTATCACGGAATACTGAACATAGGCGAGATGAAAACGATACAGCTGCTCAAAGCTCTGAAAAAGAAAGTTGATGGCAGCAGGGAAGTCATACTCGATGCACCCCCCGGCACGTCATGCCCCGTTATCGAAACCATAGGCGACTCGGACTACTGCATCCTCGTGACGGAGCCAACCCCGTTCGGGCTTCACGATTTGAAGCTGGCTGTCGATGTGGTGAGGAACATGAGCATACCTTTCGGTGTGATAATAAACCGTGACGGGGTCGGCAATGAAAAGGTGGAGCAGTACTGCATGGATGAGGGGATAGATGTTATTATGAAAATACCCCACAGCAGGGAAATCGCACATCTTTATTCAGAGGGCATACCGTTTACCGATAAAATGCCCGAATGGAGGGAAAAATTCCGGAATCTCTTTCATCAGATAAAAGAGGAGGTGGGAAAATGAAACAGCTTACGGTCATAAGCGGGAAAGGAGGAACGGGCAAAACATCCATCACGGCGGCGTTTGCAGCCCTCGCCGATGCCGTTCTTGCCGACTGCGACGTAGACGCCGCCGACCTGCATCTGATTTTAAAGCCGGATATCAAAAAAACAGAGGCATTTCACGGAATGGAAATCGCATCCATTGATAAGCAGAGATGCATAGACTGCAAGGAATGCCACAACGCATGCAGATTCGATGCAATCGACGAGGACATAAATTTGATAAAGGAGAGATGCGAGGGATGCGGGGTGTGCGAGTACGTATGCCCCGTGAACGCCATAAGCATGGTTGAACGGAATTCCGGCTTTTCCTACATTTCGGAAACACGTTTCGGGCCCATGTCTCATGCGGTCTTGTTAACGGCTGAAGAGGCATCGGGCAAACTTGTAACATTGGTCAGAGAGAACGCCCAAAAACTTGCGGAGGAGCGGGGGCGGGACATGGTCATAATAGACGGACCTCCGGGCATCGGCTGCCCTGTCATATCCGCGATAACAGGCGTTGACCTCGTACTCATTGTGACTGAGCCTACATTATCCGCAATACATGACCTTCAACGTGTTCTGGACGTGGCAAACCATTTCAACGTGCCTGCGGCGGTGTGCATAAACAAGTATGACATAAACCCGGAAAATTCGAAAAGCATAGAGGATTACTGCAACGGCAAAAATTTGAAAATCGTCGGGAAGATTCCGTATGATACGGTATTCACGGATGCGATGATTAACGAAAAAAGCGTGGTCGAGTACTCCGATAGCAAAGCAGCAGACGTTATAAAAAGCATGTGGAATGAAATAAGGGAAATGCTGTCTTGAAACTCGGTTGTGCATATGGACTGCACAAACGTTATATATGGCAATTTACATTACGGGCTCGATTGATATGTTCAACCTATACAAACAGGATATTCACAGTACAAGAAAGCCCACGAAACTGTGGTATAAAGAGGCAAAGAAGATAGAAGGTTCTGTCAGCACACTTCTGGGACCGAACGGCATGTACAAAATGACCGAGGACGGAGAGCTGCTCACAAGCGGAAAAGACGTGCTGGACAACATAGAACTCGGACCCATGGCGGAACCCATCATGGAGAGCGTGAATGCACAATACAAGGAATTCGGAGACGGAACAACGTCGCTTGCCCTCCTGCTGTCCCGTTTGATATCCAAAGCAAATGAGCTTTCCGGTAACGGGGTGCCTATGCCCGTAATTCTGTCCGGCTACAAAAAAGCCATGGAGGCGGCAATCTCCGTCATAAACGAGGAAAGCAGGAAGATTGAAAGAAGGGATATCAAAACGCTGGAAAGCGTGATAAAGCATTCCATAGAGGACGGGGATGCGATTGTGCCTGTAATAAGGGATTCCATATTGTTTCTAAAAGAGCCTGACGAAGAGGACATAAACATTCTGACGGAGCAGGAGGGGGAAGGCTCGGAGGTCATAGTCGGTCTAAAACTTGACTACAACAGAATAAGGGACGACATGCCGGAGAAACTGTATGATGTCAAAGTGGCGCTTCTGGACGGCATGAAACCCAGAAAGGCGAGCATCAACACCAAGATAAGCATAACGAGCAGGGAGGCGTACCGTGCAACTTCGGAGATGGAAAAAAATCAGCTGAAGGAATTTGTGGATAAACTCGTCAAACTCGGCGTAGGTGCGGTATTTTCCGAAGGAGAAGTAGACCCGAGAGCTGCCGGAATGATGGCAAAAAAGGGCATAATGGCCTTCGAAAAAGTCAAAGGGGATGACATGAAGGAAATTTCAGAGGCAACGGGAGCGCAGAAAACAAGCATGCTTAGCATTTCCGAAAGCGACCTCGGATTTGTGGGTATACTCGACGACTCGCAGGAAGAGGGATGTATAGGCGGCGTATGCACTACATGAGGTGATAAAATGGTAGTACTCAATGATATAAAGAACTCGAACAAGACAACAATAATTGTTCACGGAGTCGACAGCAACCGGCAGAGCCGGATGGAAAAGGATATAAAAAAGGCGGTGAAAAATGTGCTGGAGGCACTTAACTCCGGCGTTGTCCCCGGCTACGGATTGATGTACATGCTGATGGCGGAGAAAGTAAGGCAGCAATCCCTGCACGCAAACGGGAAGGAGGCGCTTGCGATGGAGGCGGCAGCCAGAGCAATGGAGGATATGTACGGAACGCTTGCTGCCAATGCCGGCATCAATCCCACGGATGAAATTATTGCAATAAAGAAGGCGATGGCAGACGGAAACATAAACATCGAGAGGAACGTACCGGCATCGCAGTTCCTTTACATGGTCAAGAGAGCCATGGAATCTTCCATAGGCATGCTGAGAACGGACGAGGTTCTGAGCGCAAAACCTCTCGGCTCCGACGGGTTCGGCGTGGGTGGCTCGAAAGTTACCATATACACTTCCGAGGGATGCCCATGGTGCGCAAGAACGAAGGAATATTTGAAATCCAAAGGCATCTCCTTCAAAGAGGTGAACGTTTCCAAAAATCCGTCCGCAATACAGGATATGATAAGGGTTTCGGGGCAGACAGGGACGCCCGTAACGGTAATAAAGGGACAGGCGGTTGTGGGATT